>JBAXFC010000124.1:0-8757 GCA_037140135.1 Chloroflexota bacterium | reverse complement strand
CACGGTGGCCACCGTGCTGCTCGTGCACCTCACGTCAGCGCAGTGGACGACGAGCACGTGCTTCACCTGGCTGTCGATGACCGGCACGAGCCCGAGTCCATCGGCGCCGATGACAACTTCACCCGGCGTCGTCGCGGACACCACGGGCCAGCTGACACCGCTGACGGCCAGGTAGCCGCCCAGGTTCGCCCCCGAGCACGTGATGTCGACGCAATGGGCGATCAGCGTGTCGCCCGTGGTGGTCCGAAGGCATGCGGCCAAGCCGAGTCCATCGGTGCCGATCGCGAGGCCACTCGGCTGGCATGGCGCCACGGTCCCAGCCATGCCAAACGGGCTGCGCGTCGCCCCGATGCCATCGATGCCCGCCAGACCGGGATCGCCTGTGGGACCGGGCGATCCCTGGGGGCCCTTGAGGGATGCACCGGACCCCGGCCACGCGCCCCCGGACTTCGGTCCGTAGATGGTCCACGGGCCGTAGAACTGCTCGGCGATGAAGTAGTCGCCGTCCTTGCCCGTGCCACCGGCCGGCGCGCTCCCTCCGAGGATCGAGCGCCCCTGTGGGCCGGCCGCCCCGCTGACGAGTCCCGTCCCGGATCCCGGCCAGGCGCCGGCCGCCTTGGGTCCCCACATGGTCATGGTGTCGGTGGCGAGGTAGAAGTCGCCGTCGGCACCGGTGCCGGCGCCGGGGTCGCCGGTGCCCGAGAGGACCGTGTTGCCATCCTTGCCCGCGCCGCCCGCGAGGGGCGCGCCGCCGCCCCAGCCGGCCGCCGCCTTGGGGCCGTACAGGCGCAGGGCCAGGGTGTCGAGGTAGAAGTCGCCGGCGATCCCGAGACCTGCCGCGGGGGCGGTCCTGCCCGAGCGCAGGTTGCCGCTCCGCTCCCAGGAGACCCGCTGCTCGCCCGCCTTGCAGGCGGTCGCGGTGCCCGAGAGGAGGCGCAGCACGCCCGTGGAGGCGTTGCGGCAGCCGTTGATGACGCCGTTGGGGCCGGGAGCCCAGGCGGTCACGGCCACGGCCACCCCGGTCGTGGCGAGCACGAGCAGGGCCGTGGCCAGCAGGACGACGGGACGCCGCCGGAGGCGGCGGGCAAGCGTGACACGGCGTCCCAGGTCGACCATGCGGAGGAGTGCCTGCATCTCAGCCGGCCTCAGCGCCAGCGCACGTACGGAAGGCCACCGACATTGCTCAGGTGCGCAACCTTGAGGTTCCCGTTGGTCACGTCGTAGTAGGCAACGAGTGCATAGCCGTCCACGCCGATCGTGACCGAGGCCCCCTCCCCCACTCCTGGTGTCGTGTCCAACGGGAGGGCGACGGCCGACGAGCATGCCTCGTCCGCGCAGTGGGCGATCTTGAGCTGTCCAACGGTCGCGTCGTGGTAGACGATGAGCCCGCGCCCGTCCGACCCGATGCTGATCGAGGTGGAGGCCACCGAGCCTGCGGCCGCGTCCACGACCGCGAGGCTCGGCGCCGAGCAGGCTGCGTTGTTGCAGTGCGCAACCTTGAGCTGGCCGTTCGTGGTGTCCGCGTAGGCGATCAGCGCAAGGCCGTCGTTGCCGGTGGTGCTCGAGGTGTACGCACCCACCGCCGCGCTCGCGTCGATCGTGGCGATCACCGGCACGGGAAAGCCCTGCTGCACGCAGGCCAGGATGGAGCAGTGCGCCACCTGTAGCGCGCCCGACCCCTGGTCCTGGAAGGCGATCAGGGCCAGACCGTCAGCACCGATGGTCACGCTGCTGTACTTCCCGGTGGTGCCCGAGGCGACGTAGGTGATGCTGTCGCCCGCCGAGCACGCCACATCCGAGCAGTGCGTCACCGACGGGTGGCCAAGGGCCGCGTTGTAGGACGAGATCAGCCCGAGCCCATCGGCCCCGAGCGTGATTGACGACCAGGCTCCGGCGTTCGGCAGGGTGCTCGCGGTATGGGTCGAGAGGGCGGCGGTGGAGCAGGCCGTATCGGAGCAGTGCGCCACCTTGAGGTGCTCGTTGGTGGCGTCGTAGTAGGCGATCAGGCCCAGGCCATCGGCACCGATGGTGATGGATGTGTGCTTGCCGACATCACCCCCCGAGTCCAGCGTGGCGCTCGTGGCGCTTGTGCACGGGACATCGGCGCAGTGGGCGATCTTGAGGCTCTTCGCACCTGCGTCGTAGTACGAGATGAGCCCAAGCCCGTCGGCGCCGATGGCGATCGAGGCGAATTGCCCGACATCGCCCGCGGTGTCAACCGTGCTCAGGCTGAAGCCGAAACGTCCGGTCGAGAGCCCCGTGGCGCCCTGTGGTCCCTGGGCGCCTGGTGCACCAGGGACGCCAGGCATGCCGGCAAGCGTCGTGCCCCAACCCCAGTTGCTGCCCGTCTTCGGCCCGTAGAGGGTGTTGCCGATGGTCTGCAGGTAGAAGTCACCTTCGGCGCCGACGTCCGGTCCCGGGTAGCTGGGGCCGGACAGGATCGTGGCGCCGTCATTGCCGGTCTTTGCCAGTCCCGTCCCGGATCCCGGCCAGGCGCCGGCCGCCTTGGGTCCCCACATGGTCATGGTGTCGGTGGCGAGGTAGAAGTCGCCGTCGGCACCGGTGCCGGCGCCGGGGTCGCCGGTGCCCGAGAGGACCGTGTTGCCATCCTTGCCCGCGCCGCCCGCGAGGGGCGCGCCGCCGCCCCAGCCGGCCGCCGCCTTGGGGCCGTACAGGCGCAGGGCCAGGGTGTCGAGGTAGAAGTCGCCGGCGATCCCGAGACCTGCCGCGGGGGCGGTCCTGCCCGAGCGCAGGTTGCCGCTCCGCTCCCAGGAGACCCGCTGCTCGCCCGCCTTGCAGGCGGTCGCGGTGCCCGAGAGGAGGCGCAGCACGCCCGTGGAGGCGTTGCGGCAGCCGTTGATGACGCCGTTGGGGCCGGGAGCCCAGGCGGTCACGGCCACGGCCACCCCGGTCGTGGCGAGCACGAGCAGGGCCGTGGCCAGCAGGACGACGGGACGCCGCCGGAGGCGGCGGGCAAGCGTGACAGACGTGGACTGCAGGTCAAGGGGACGCATCTGACGCTCCGCATCGTCGGTGATCCGCACGGTGCTCAACCCTAGTCAGCAGACAGCACCGGTGGATCGGGACGCAACAGTAGCCGACGCGCGCGCGCCGAGGCCGAGAGCCGGACGGACCCGTCCAGGCGGGCCGATTGGCACCGGCCCGAGATGGAGACACCGGGCGGCGGAGACGCGGCGCCGCCCGTGGGAACGGGGTCCTACCAGGTGGAGTCGCCGCGGATGACGACGTCGCTGCCGCCGTCGATGAAGATCACCTGGCCGCACAGGTGCGTGTTCTCCTCGCCGGTCAGCCAGGCGAGGAGGCGGGCAGTGGCGATGGGCTCGGCGATGCCGTTGAGCGGCATCGGGACCATGGTCAGGATCTGGGTGCGGCCCTCGGCCGTGGCGGTCAGGTCAGCCGTCATCGGCGTGGCGATGATGCCGGGCGCGATCGCGTTGAGCGGGATGCCGGCGCCTGCCCAGTCGGGTGTCGCGGCGTTGCGCCGGATCCAGCGCGCGAACGCCTGGTGGGTGGAGGAGTAGATCATCCCGCCGGTGGTGGTCGGGTTCTCGGCCAGCACCGCAGCACGTGCGAGGGCCGCCGGCTCATCGAGCGCAAGGCAGGCGTCCACAAGTGCGGCGTCCACCGGGAACAGCGATGCCATCGACGAGATTGCCGCGGCCCTTGGGGCGGCCGACCCCGCGAGGAGCGGGCGCAGCCCTTCGAGCGTGGCGACCATGCCGAAGAAGTTGACGCCGACGGTTGCCGGGATCGGGTGGGCGAGGCCGGCGATCGCGAGGACCGCGTCGATGCTGCCGCCCGAGAGCCGGGCCGCATCGCTGACCATCGCCGACCGGCCGCCGGCAGTCGTGAGGTCCACGGTGATGTCCGCATCGTGGATGTCCACCCCGATGACGGTGTTCCCCTGTGACGTGAGCAGCTCTGCGGTGGCCCTCCCGATCCCCGACGCGGAGCCGGTGACGACGTAGGTGCGACCCATGCGAACGCCCCTTTCACCATCCTCTCGACCGCATGCGGCAAGCCGAGGGTGCGGCCGATTGTGGGCGCACTCGAGACGGCCCATCGCACCGGCCCGGTGGATGGAACGGCACCGGACGGGCGCGGCGGCTCCTCCAGCGCCATGCCGGTACAGTTGCGCCCTCCGCCGCCCCGCGGCGCCTTGAACCCGGAGCCACGATGAGCCTCTTCCGCAACATCTTCAACATGGACGCCAGGGATGGGGAGCGTGCGCCGTTCGACGCCAACGCCCCCCTGGCGAAGGCCGGGGTGGGCGAGACCGACAGTGTGCGGACCCTGTCGGCGGCGCTCGAGGCGATGGCGCCGGCACGCGCGCGCTACATCGCCGCCTTCGCCTACCTGCTGGGACGGGCTGCCAACGCCACGGGCGGGATGAGCCCCGAGGAGCGCGTGGAGATCCTCAAGATCGCCGAGGCCGGCGGCCTCGAGCCCGCGACGGCGCCCATGGTGGTGGACCTCGCGGCGACGCTGTCCGGGGAGTTCGGGGCAACCGAGGACTTCCTGGTGACCCGCGAGTTCAAGTCGATCTCCACGCCCGAAGAGCGCCAGCGCCTGCTGCGCTGCTGCTTCATGGTGATGGCTGCCGACAACGAGATCGACGCGACCGAGTCGTGGCTGGCCAACCGCCTCGCCGAGGAGCTCGATGTGGAGCGGCCGGACCTCAACCGGATCCGGTCCGAGTTCCACGACCAGCTCTCCGGGATCAGGGCGCTGCGGGCGAGGCGCGAGCGCTGAACGGCGGCCTTGCGGGGCTCGACCGGGAGTAGCCGGGACACGACCGGGCTCGCCTGGGGCTCGCCTGGGTCCACGGTCGCCCGGAGAGCAAACTGGCGCCTGCCGTGGTCATCCTGGTCGCCCGGCGGCCGGAATGGCGCTTGGCGGGCGCCGGAAGCGCTGCTCTGCTCACCGGGAGAGCGATCTGACCACGCCGGGCGCCGGTAGGGCCGCGAGGCGAACGCCCACGGGGAGGAGCCTGCCCGGACCCCAGATCAGTTGAGCGAGATCTCCACGACCCCGTCGCCGACGCGGCGCTGGACCTCGGCCACGAGCTCGGCATCGTAGGCCACGCCACGGAGCTCCATCGGCAGGGCGCTGCCGCCGGGCGCGGGCACGTGGACGATGACGCGCGTGGCACCCGGCCGCTCCCGGAGCACGGTCTTGAAGGCATGCATCGCGGCGACGACGCGCTCTGATCCCGCCTCGCGCGCAAACCGCACGTTGAGCACGGCGCTCGGCGCCGCCTCGAGAGGACGTGACGGGGCCTGCGCGGCGGCCGCAGCCCGCGACCGCTGCTCGTCCGGCAGGGCCGGCTCCTCGGGCTCGTCGCGGCCACCGGCGTTGGCGAGGCCCGGAGGCTCCGCGTACGTGGGGAGTGGCTCGGCCGGGGACATGACGGCGGGCGCCATCGCGGGCGCCGGCCGCTGAAAGCCCTTGCCGTTGCCATTCCCGTTGCCATTCCCGTTGCCATTCCCGTTGCCATTCCCGTTGCCGCTGGGCCGCAGGCCCAACCCGTTACCGCCGCTGCCATTCGGCGCCCCAGCCCCGCGCTCCCCCGGACCACCGCGCCGCCCTCGCTTGTCGAGCGCGCCGACCTCCTTGGCGAACGCTTCTGGGCCCGTCTCGGCCACGGTGTCCCAGTCCCAGACGGAGTCCGCCAGGAGCGACGCCTCGTCGCCCTTGTGGTCCACGCGCCCGGCCACGAGCAGGATCGCGCCATCGACCCAGGACGTCATCGTCGCCTCGTAGGTCCTCGGGAACACGACGACCTCGAGCGTCCCCTGAAGGTCCTCGAGGGTGACGATGGCCATCGTGGACTTCGTCTTGGTCATCACCATGCGGATGCCGGTCACGATGCCGCCCACCACGACCCGCTGCCCGTCGAGCGACTCGTCCTTCATGTCGCCGGAGTACGCGGTGACATACAGGCCCACGCGCTCGGCGACCTCCCCCATCGGGTGGTCCGAGAGGTAGAGCCCCATGAGCTCCTTCTCCCAGCGGAGCCGCTCCCGCACCGGCGTCTCCGCGGTGAGCGGCAGCGGCCTCTCCAGCGTCGCCCCGTCGTCCGAGGCCATGTCGAACAGCGAGAACTGGCCGCTGACCCGGTCCCGCTGCGCCGCCTGGCCCGCGGCCAGGGCGTCGTCGAGGCCCACCAGGATCTGGGCCGGGTGCCCGAAGACGTTGAGCGCGCCCACCTTCGCGAGCGACTCGAGCACCTTGCGGTTGGTGAGCCGGACGTCCACCCGCGAGCAGAAGTCGGTCAGGGAGCGGAACTCGCCATCGGCCTCGCGGGCGTCGATGATCGACTGGATCGCGCTCTCGCCCACGTTCTTGACCGCGAGCAGGCCGAACCGGATGGCCTCGCCCTCGACCGTGAACCCCAGGTGCGAGCTGTGCACGTCGGGCGTCCGGACGTCGATCCCCAGGCGCCGGCACTCGGCGATCGCCGCGGCCACCTTCTCCGCGTTGTCCCGGAAGGCGGTCAGCACCGAGGTCATGTACTCGACCGTGTAGTTCGCCTTGAGGTACGCCGTCTGGTACGCGATGAGGCCGTAGCAGGTCGCGTGGGCCTTGTTGAACCCGTACCGCTCGAACGGCTCGAAGGCCTTGAAGACCGCATCGATCGTCTCGGGGCGGACGCCGCGCTGGGCCGCCCGCTCCACGAAGGTCTCCTTCATCGAGCGCAGGACGGCCGACTTCTTCTTGCGGATGGCGTAGCCGAGCATGTCCGCCTCGGGGCCCGAGAACCCGCCCAGGGCGACCGCCGCGGACATGATGTCCTCCTGGTAGACGAAGACGCCGTACGTCCGCTCCAGGAAGGGCTCCAGCAGCGGGTGGAGGTACTCGACCTTCTCCTCCCCCTTCTTGCGCCGGATGTAGGTGGGGATGTTGTCCATCGGGCCCGGGCGGTAGAGCGCCACCATGGCCGCGAGGTCGTAGACGGTGGTGGGCTGGAGCTCGCGGATGTACCGGCGCATGCCGCCGGACTCGAGCTGGAACACGCCGGTCGTCTCGCCCGAGGCGAGGAGCTCGAACGTCTTCTTGTCGTCGAGCGGGATCTGCTCGAGGTCCACGAAGACGCCGCGGTGCAGCTGGATCAGCTCCACGGCCTTGCGCAGGATCGTGAGGTTGGACAGGCCCAGGAAGTCGAACTTGAGCAGGCCCAGTGCCTCGATGCCGTGCATCTCGTACTGGGTCATGAGCGCGTCGGAGTTGGTCGCCTTCTGGAGCGGCATCAGCTCCGTGAGGGGCTCGCGGCTGATCACGACGCCCGCGGCGTGGGTGGACGCGTTGCGGGCGACGCCCTCGAGCTGCTGGGCGAAGCCGATCAGCTTGCTGACCTGGGGATCGCTGTCGTGCATCTCCTTGAGCGCCGGCGAGAGCTCGAGCGCCTCGGAGAGCCTGATGCCCAGCTGGTTGGGCACCGCCTTGGCGATCTTGTCCACGTCGCCGTAGCCCATGCCCATGACCCGGCCGACGTCGCGGATGGCCGCGCGGGCGAGCATGGTGCCGAACGTGATGATCTGGGCGACGTGGTCCTGGCCGTACTTGCGGCTGACGTAGTTGATGACCTCGTCGCGCCGCTCGTCCTCGAAGTCGATGTCGATGTCGGGCATCGTCACGCGGTCCGGGTTGAGGAACCGCTCGAACGGGAGGCCGTAGTGGAGCGGGTCCACCGGCGTGATGCCCAGCGTGTACGTGACGATGGAGCCCGGCGCCGAACCTCGGCAGGAGGTGGCGATGCCCTGGCTCTTCGCGTAGGCGACGAAGTCGGCCACGATCAGGAAGTAGCCGGCGTAGCCCATCGAGAGGATGACGCCCAGCTCGTAGTCCAGGCGCGCCTGCAGCTCAGGGGTGACCGTGCCGTAGCGGCGGTGCAGGCCCTTCTCGCACTCCTTGCGCAGCCACGACTCGACGGTCTCGCCGTCGGGCACCGGGAAGTGCGGGATGCGCAGCTCGCCCAGCGGCAGCTTGAGATCCACCATCTCGGCCACGCGGCGCGTGTTGAGCAGCGCCTCGCGCTGGTCCGGGAAGAGCCGGAACATCTCCTCGGCGGTCTTGAGGTAGAAGTCCGGGCCCTCGAACCGCATCCGGTTCTGGGTGTCGAGGTTGTTGCCGGTGCCCACGCAGAGCAGGACGTCGTGGGCGTCGTGCTGCTCGGGATGCACGTAATGGAGGTCGTTGGTGACGATCAGCGGGATGCCGGTCTCGGGCGAGAGGCGCAGGAGCTGCTCGTTGAGGACCCGCTGCTCGGGGATCTTGTGGTCCTGGAGCTCGAGGAAGAAGCGGTCCTTGCCCAGGATGTCCTGGTACTCGCCCGCCAGCTTCTTCGCGAGGTCCCAGTCCCCCGCCTCGAGCGCCTTGGGCACCTCCCCGCCGAGGCAGGCGGACATGCCCACGAGGCCCTTGCTGTACTTGGCGAGATGCTCCCGGTCGATTCGCGGCTTGTAGTAGTAGCCGTCGATGTGGGCGTCGGTGACCAGACGGCACAGGTTCTGGTAGCCGGTCATGTCCGTGGCCAGCAGCACCAGGTGGAAGGGCTGGGCGTCGGCCTTGCCCTCCCTGTCGCGCATCGCGCGCCGGGCGACGTAGGTCTCCACGCCGATGATGGGCTTGATGCCCGCCTTGGTGGCCGCCTGGTAGAACGCGACGCTGCCGTAGAGGGCGCCGTGGTCGGTGACGGCGAGGCTGTCGAAGCCGTGCTTGACGCTCGTGTCGACG
>JBAXFC010000123.1:0-8762 GCA_037140135.1 Chloroflexota bacterium | reverse complement strand
CGACCCAGGGCGTGACCCGGGCGCTCACCACGAGCCCCAACAAGGCCGACACCGCCGACCAGGACGCGTCCGTCTGGGACTGGACGGTGGACAACGCATCGGGTGCCTATCTCGGCGAGCCCGATCGGGCGTCGAGCGTGGCCCTGGGCACCGCCACCGTCCCGTGGCCGGACTTCGCCAACGTCGTTGCCGGTCATCCGGCTGCGCTTGCGGTGGATCAGACCGTCCAGAGCACCTACCTGCTCAATGGCGCCCGGGTGACGTTCACCGCGGGCGGCTACGTCGGGACCCGGCCCAGGATCCTGTTCAACCCCACCAACGGGCGCCCGGCCTGGCCGCTGCTGCGTCCGCACATCGGCAAGCGTCCGCCATTCGCCCCCAATGGGCACTCGGGCGCGCCGTACCTCGGCGAGAGCGGCGGCGCCGTGGCCAACCCGGTGATCCCGGTGGGCTCCACTGCGAAGGCGCCCATCGACCCGTGGGCCGGCCGCAACGACAGCATCTGCCCCCAGGGCGCCCCGATGCGCACCTACAACATCGTCGGCATCGCCAAGCCGATCGTCGTCACCGATCCCAACAAGAACGCCAGGGTCGTTGATCCGCTGGGCGCCCTCGATGTCCTCGCGGCCGACAAGGACGCCATCTACGCCGGCACCAAGACCTACGCCGGCGTCACCCACCCCGAGTCGCTCGCGATCCGCGCCAACATCGGCGACTGCATCGCGGTCACCTACACCAGCGAGCTCACCGACGGCGGCGCGGAGCTGCCGTACTCCAAGACGAACATCCACATCCATCACGTCCAGTTCGACACCCAGGCGTCCGACGGCGTCATCTCGGGCTTCTCGTTCGAGCAGTCGATCCGGCCCTACAGGATCGTGGATCCGCAGCTGACGGCCCCCGCGGCCTCTGGCTCGGACACGCTCACGCTGGCCAGTGTCGCCAAGTTCCAGGCAGGTGTGTGGATCGCCGTGGGCCTCGGCACCGACGGCATCGAGATCCGGCAGATCGTCGCCATCACCCCCAACAAGAACCAGCTGCGGCTGAGCCAGAAGCTCAACAACGCCCATGCGGCGGGCGAGTGGGCGGGCACCGAGTTCGTCCAGTACCGCTGGTATCCGGACGTCGCGCTCGACAACATCTTCTTCCACGATCACGTCAACGGCATCCACGGCTGGAGCCACGGCATGGTCGGCCAGCTCATCATCGAGCCCAAGGGCTCCCGCTACTTCGACCCGATCAGCGGGGCCGAGATCCGGGCCGGGGCCGCGGCCGACATCCACACCGATCCCGCGTGCGTTCCCAACGCGGACCCGGCGGGCATGCCGTCGGGCACGGGCAACCAGTGCGCGCTGATCCCGGGCGTGGTCCCGGCCAGCTTCCGCGAGTTCGCGATCTGGACCGTCAACGACCATGAGCCCGCCCCGCCGGACGGGACCATCAACCTGCGTGCCGAGCCGTTCGCGGACCGGACGTGCGTGGACCAGTCGTTCCTGTTCACGACGTCGTGCGGCGGCGAGCCGTACACCCCGATCCTCAAGGCCTACGTGGGCGACCAGGTGGTCATCCGCAACATCAACGTCGGCCAGGGCACCAACACACTCTCCATCGACGGGCACCAGACGTACTGGGAGCCACGCTTCCGGGATGCGCTGGGGATCAGCTCGAGCCCGGTGGACACCATCCACACCACGGTCAGCGAGAAGTTCACGCTGGTCCTCAAGGGCGGTGCCGGCGGCCCCAACCACGTGGCGGGGGACTACCTCTACCACGATGGCGAGAACCGGCGGTTCACCGGCGGCGCCTGGGGCATCCTGCGTGTCCTCGGCAGCCTCGATCCCACCAGGCTCCTGCCCCTGCCCGGGACGACGACCCTGCCCGCCCAGCTGCCCACCTGTCCGACCGGGGCCCCGGTGCACACCTTCGCGGTGAGCGCCGTGGACCTGCCCAGCACGGCCGCCGGTGGCGGCCAGGACGGCCGGAAGGCCGCCTTCGTGCCGACATCCCTTGCGGCGGCGGTGATCGCGAGGCAGGTCTTCCCGGAGCCACTCGTCCTCCACGTGGCCGCGGGCGAGTGCATCGCGGTCACGCTCACCAACCAGCGCACCGCCACCAAGGCCTCGTTCCACGTGGGCGCCCTGCTCCACGACCTGGGCTCGAGCGGCATCAACGTGGGCGGCAACCCGGGCGACCAGACGGTGGCCCCGGGAGCGAGCCGGACCTACACCTACTTCGCGGACACGCAGAAGCTCGAGAGCACCCTGGTCTCGGACTTCGGCGACCCGAACAGCAGCGGCCTCGACGGCCTCTACGGATCCATCGTCGTCGCACCCGCCGGGGCGACGTTCTCGGACCCGGAGTCCGGAGCCGCGACCGACACCGGCTCGCAGGTCGATGTCCACGTGCCGGGCCAGCCGGCCTACCGCGACTTCACCCTGCTGCTCGCCGACCACGACCCGCGGATCGGCCAGAGCACCATGCCGTATCCCAAGGACGTCTCGGGACCGGCCCTGGTCAACTACAGGAACGCGGGGATCCGCGCCGACAACGCCTCGATGTTCGTGTCGAGCGCCAACGGGGGAGACCCGGCCACGCCGCTGCTCCAGGCCTACGCCGGTGACCCGGTGAAGGTCCACGTGCTCGGCGCGCCGCAGAGCGACCAGGTCCACATGTTCAGCCTGGGCGGGATGTCCTGGCCCGGCGACATGTACATCCGCAGCTCGAGCCAGTGGCAGAGCCGCGGCGTGGGCCCGTGGGAGAAGATCGACCTCGCCGTCAGCGGTGGGGCCGGTGGCCAGGGCAAGCAGCCCGGTGACTACTTCTACGGCGACATCCGGCGCGCCTTCACGGAGGCGGGCATGTGGGGCCTGTTCCGGGTCCTGCCCGACTCCTGCGCCACGGGCGGTGCACCGGGTCTCGTATGCCTCGGCCAGACGGTGGTGACCCCGCCCGCGCCGGCGGTCACGGCCATCAGCCCGGCCGGCGGCCCGTCCACGGGCGGGACGCCGGTCGTCATCACCGGGACGGGATTCGACACCTCGTCCGGCGGCACCACGGTTGCCTTCGGATCCTCCGCGGCAACCGGGGTCACCTGCGCCAGCACCACGTCCTGCACGGCGACGAGCCCGTCCGGGTCCGGCACCGTGGACGTCGTGGTGACGGCCAGCGGCCAGCCGAGCGCCATCTCCGCCGCCGACCGCTTCACCTACACGGTGGCGGCCAGCGCCCCCACGGTCACCGGCCTGAGCCCGTCCTCGGGCTCCACGGCCGGCGGCACCGTCGTCACGGTGTCGGGCACCGGGTTCAACACCGCCGCCGGCGGCACGCTCATCGAGTTCGGCACGACGGCCGCCTCTGGGGTGACGTGCGCGTCGTCGACCTCCTGCAGCGCGACGTCGCCGGCCGGTGTCGCCGGTCCCGTGGACGTCCGGGTCACCGCCAACGGGCTCCAGAGCGCCATCACGACCGCGGACCTGTACACCTTCCAGGTTCCCCTGCCCGCGGTGGGGTTCGTCCAGCCCAACACCGGCTCCGTTGCGGGCGGCACGGCCGTCACGATCACCGGCACCGGCTTCTCGAGCACACCCGGCGCGACCACGATCCGCTTCGGTGCCAACGCCGCGACCGGTGTCACCTGCACCAGCACGACCATCTGCGCGGCCACCAGCCCCGCGGGCAGCGCCGGACCGGTGGACGTGATCGTCACGGTCAACGGCGTGTCCGGCACCCCGAACAGCTCGGACACGTTCACCTACGTGGACGCCGTCCTGACCACCGTGCCCGTCTCCATTCCCGCGCTCGCCAAGGGCACGGGCTGGTGGATCACGGTCACCAGCAACGCGGCCGGCACCCTCGCGACCACGTGGGCAACCGCCTCGAGGATTGCCGGGACGCTCTCGATCTACGCCGGGAACCCGTTCGCCGGGCAGGCCGACCCGGTCAAGCTCAGCCCTCCGGGCGGAGCCCTCACCAGCACGAAGGGCAATGCGTCGAGCTTCTCGACCGCCATCGTGGGCCGGCCGGCGGGCCTGTACACGATCTACTTCTTCGCGGGCAGCGCGGTCGCCGCGAGCAGCGGCACGGTCACCGCGATGAAGTAGCGCAACCCATCGATCCAGGTGCCAGCACGGAAGCCGGACCCCCGCATCTGCGGGGGTCCGGCTTCCCCTCGATATGGCTGGCGACCCGCGATGCCCGCGACGTCCAATCACTGGAGCGGATCGGGTCGCGCAGCGACCCGGGATTCCGGCACAGGTCGGCACACTAGTTGAGGAACTCGCACATGCGGCAAATCAGATCGGCCTTGCGCCGCTTCGTCGCCCTGTTGACGGCGGTGCCCCTTGTGGCCGCGCTCGTCACCGCCGGCGTGATGCCGGCGATCGCCGGCTCCGTGGGAGCGCCTGCGGCGGTCGCCCCTGTCGCAGCCCTGCCGGCCTACCTGCCCAACGTCACCCAGTTCGACATCGACGGGTTCCTCCAGGCCGCCACCCTCGGCGGTCCGGGCGCCGGCGCCCTCCAGGGCGGCAGCCTGACGGTCAATGGCCAGGTCGTGACCGTGCCCGCCGAGACCATCGTGATCCTGCCCGCGAACGCGCTCACCTGGCAGGAGCTCTTCGCCCAGGCGCCGGCCCCGTACACGGGTGTCGCGACCGGCATGGCGATGGCCGACGTCCCCACGCCGATCGCCACGTACGAAGTCCATGTGATCGGCAATCGCGTCGGCGACCAGTACATCGCCGGCATGGTCAACATCGACCAGCAGGGCCTCAACAGCGGCGCCGGCTACATCAACTTCATCAACTACGCCACCGGCCAGTTCGAGGTCGGCGGGCTCATCGGCGTTGCCGGAACCGGCACGGTGGTCGAGCTCAACGATCCGCTCGGCCGCTTCGGCCGCCTGGGCGGCAACAACACCGGCGTCTCGGTTGACCCGCGCTTCACCGTGGATGCCGACAACCCCACCGTCGCGGCGGGCACCGGCTTCCCGATGTGCATCCCGCGCGTGGCCCCCGCCGGGCCGGCCGACGCCGTCTCCGATCCGCTCTGCCCCCAGACGAACCGGATCCCCGACCCCGCCGGCGGGTACGTCATCAGCCAGACCATGACCAACCCGGCGCTCATCCCGCTGGGCGGCGCCCTCGATCCGTCGATCCAGGCGCCCATGGAGGTCGGCGACTACGTCACCTTCGCCGGCAACCTCGTCAACACCAGCGCCACCCCGACCGCCGCCGTGCCGGGCGCGACCACCTACATCCTGGCCCACACAGTGGGCAACAACATGGCCATCTACACCGCGGCCGGGACGAACCCCGCCTACGTGTCCATCGAGGTCGGCCTGATCGGCACCGGCGGCCTGACCGTCCTGGGCGCCGGCGAGGCCGCGATCCGGACCAGGTTCGAGGGCATGACCTCCGACGCGACCCGGAACATCCACCTCTACGGTGTCGACGTCCATCCCGACGGGTCCACCACGGACCGCGACTGGGGCACGATCGGCGTCGATCCCGGCCCCGCAGGCGGCGCAGGCGCCGTCCAGGGCCGCTGGCGCTTCCGTCCCCCCTGCCTCGCCAACGGCACGGTCCCCACGAAGCCGCAGACACAGTGCGTCAACGGCCCCGGCAACGACTTCCTGCCGCCCACGCGCGAAGTGCGGGCGGTCATCGAGGGCCAGCAGGGCCAGGTCCCCGGCCTCGCCGGTGCCGTCACCTATGCCAACGGGATCTACGCGGGCCAGTACCACGCCCCGATCGACGAGTACATCTTCCCCGAGAACGTCCCCGGGACCCCGATCGTCGCCAACAACTTCGAGGCGATCCCGTTCCTGGCCTGTGGCGGCTACAGCTCGGCCACCGGCGTCATCGGCGGCCAGCTCAACCCGTGGCCGGGCGCAACGGCGCCCGTCTGCCCCAAGGCGCCCACGGCTGACGCCGGCGGCCCGTACACCGTCAACTCCGGCGCCACGGTGACCCTCGCGGGCGCCGGGACCGGCAGCCTCCCGCTGACCTTCTCCTGGGCCGTGCCTGCGGCAGGCACGCTCTCCGATCGCACGATCGCGGGCCCCGTGTTCACGGCTCCCAGGGTCTCGGTCTCCACCGTCATCAATCTCTCGTTCACGGTCAGCAATACGGTTGGCAGCACCACGGCCACGACCACCGTCACGGTCAATGCCGCCCAGGCACCCGTCGTCGATCCGATCGCGGCCCAGACGGTCACCTCGGGCTCGCACGGCACCTTCGCCGTGACCGGGTCCGACCCCAACCTCCCGGCGCACACCCCGCTCACCTTCCACGTCACCCAGACCGGTTCACCGGCGCTCGGGAACGTCGCCGTCGCGGCCAACGGGCCCACCGGCGCCAACGTGGACTTCAACGCCCCGGGCGGCGTGACCACCCCAACCGACATCACCGTGACCGTCACCGCGACCAACTCGGTCGGCGTGGTCTCGGCCCCGGTGTCCACCACCGTGACCATCACCCCGGCCGCCGTCGGCACCGCGCCCGTGGCCGCCGCCGGTGGCCCCTACACGGTCACCTCCGGCTCCCAGGTGACGCTCGCAGGCAGCGCGACGGGCTCCACGCCCGTGACGTTCCTGTGGACGGTCAGCGCCGGGACGCTCAACAGCACCAGCAACGCCAGCCCGGTGTTCACCGCACCCAGCGTGCTCGTGGACACCGTGGTCAACGTCTCGCTCACGGCGACCAACGCCTTCGGCTCCAACACGTCCACCTCCACGATCAACGTCAGCGCGTCCGTGCCGCCGACGGTGGCCGCCATCGCGCCCGTGACCGTGTCCTCCGGGGCGAACGGCAGCATCACGGTGACCGGCTCCGACCCGAACACCCCGGCCAAGCTCCCGCTTGTCTTCACGGCGACCCAGGCCGGCGCCCCGGCGCTGCTCAACCTGACCGTCACCGTGCTCAGTCCGACCAGCGCGCGCCTGAACTTCACCGCGCCCACGCTCCCGCTCGGCCAGGTCACGAGCACGACGGTCACCCTGACCGTCAAGGCCGCCAACAGCCTCGGGCAGCTGTCCGCCAACCGGACCGTCGTCGTGACGGTCAAGCCGCTTCCCGACGCACCCGTGATCACCAACGCCGAGTTCCGGACCTCGAAGGTGCGGCTCGTCATCACGGCCTCGTCCAACGTCATCAGCCCCAACGTGTCGCTCGTGCTCCTGCCGTACGTCACGACCACGGGCAGCACCTTCGACCCCTCTGTCCTCGGTGACACGTTCACCAACGGGGGCGGCGGCCTGTACACCCTGACCCTCGTCGGTGCCCCGCAGCCCGCCGCTGGTCTGGTCCTCCAGGTCAGGTCAAACCTGGGTGGTCTCAGTCCGCTGCACGCGCTGGACCGCATCAGGGCCTAGCCCGCAGCGCCCGCGGCGGACCCCGCTCCCGGGCATCACGCCTCGCGCTCAGGGCCTCCGGTCGCCCTCGTGGCGGCCGGAGGTCCTGCTGCAATCCACCCGCACCCGTTCCGGCGTACAGGTTGGTGAGGGCCGTGCGGGCGGCGCTCCCCCCGAGGTTGCGGAACGCTCCCCACGTGCAGTGCGGGTGCGCCGGGATCCTCGAAGCATCGCTGCCCACCCGGGTCGCGCCGCACGGCGTGCGGATCACGACCCACCCTCTGCCCGAGTCCCAGGCCGGGCGCATGGAGACCACGATGTCAAAGCGACACCTCCTGACGGTCCCGTTCTCGCTGCTGCTCGTCGGCACCCTGCTGCTCGCCGGCAGCGGCATCGCCCTCGCCCGGCAGGGTGGCCACGACCACGACCACGACCGCGGCCACCGCTTCCGGCACCCGACCCTGGTCAGCATCGCGGTCTCCCCGGCGAGCCCGTCCATCGTGGCCGGGACCGACCAGCAGCTCAAGGCGACCGGCACCTACTCCGACGCCACCACCGCCGACCTGACCGCGACCGCGGCCTGGGCCTCGAGCGCCGCATCGGCCACCGTCGGCACCACCGGGCTCGCCCACGGCGTGAGCGCAGGCTCCAGCACCATCAGCGCCACGATCGGCCTCGTGGCCGGCAGCACGGTCCTGACCGTCACCGCGGCACCGGTGCCCGCGGACGTGACCGTGCTGGGCACCGTGGTCGCCGTCTTCGCCAGCGGTGACTTCCTGCTCAGCTCCGGGGGCACGACCTACACGGTCGCCATGAGCCCGACCACCTCCATCGTCAACCTGCTCGGCCACATCGTCCCGAGCCAGTTCATCGCAGCCGGCGGAGCGGTCGAGGTCACGGGACCGCTCACCGGCGCCACGATCGCAGCGGGCCTCGTCGTGGTCCAGACCACGATCGACTTCTAGGTCCCGCCGCCGTCCCGGTCCCGGCGAGACGCCCGGCCGCATCGCGCGGCCGGGCGTCTCCGCGTCCGCGACGCCGATCGGGCGCCCCGCGTGAGCGGCTCGAAGCTCGCCTGGAACCGGGTTCTCGCGCGATCGATGCTGACGCCCATTCGACGCCGGCGAGGGAAACCATTCCCGCCCGGACGGCGTACCCGTGGGTGCGAGGGCGACGGACCCTCCGACAGGGCATCTCCAGATCCCGGCGCCCATCGCGTCCCCGACGATGGGCGCCGGGCCATATCCCGTGGACCCCCAAGGCAGGGGGTCCGTGCCCCCGTCCATACGGGCTGGGTTGGCATGCCCCTGGGGTGCCTACTGGTTGCCCCATGGGAGTTGGCCGTCCGGCTCCGGCTCCCGGCGGACCCGGACCCCCCACCAGCGGATGCCACCACGATGCCCCGTCCCACCAC
>JBAXFC010000122.1:0-8771 GCA_037140135.1 Chloroflexota bacterium | reverse complement strand
GGCCTCGCGGGCGCGCGCCGCCGCGTCCGGGCGCTTGCGCTCCGTGATGTCGCGGGCGCTGGAGCGAACGCCGAGCGGGCCACCGTGGGCGTCGAAGATCGGCTGCCATGACACACCCAGCCAGACCCGCGACCCGTCCCTGGCGACGCACCGCACCTCGAGATTGTTGCCCGTGGTGCCGCCCAAGGCGGCCTGCAGGGCTGCCGCGAACATGTCGCGGTCCTCGGTGACGACCAGGGTCCCGATGAAGTCCGGCATCGCGACGACCTCGGCCGCCGGGTACCCGGTGATCCGCTCGACCGCGGGGTTGACCCACTTGATCCGGCCGTCCGTGCCGAACCAGGTCTCCCAGTCCACGGTGTAGTTGGCGATGGCGCGGAACTGCTCCTCGCTTGCCCGCAGGGCCTCCTCGGACGCCGTGCGCGCGGTGATGTCATCCAGGACGACGTGGCACACGGTGACGCCGTCCTCGTCCGCCGTGGTGAGCACGAGGTGCGCCCAGAACGGCGCGCCATCCGGCCCGGCCAGCCGCAGCTCGCACACCTCGGCGTCGTCCGGCTGCGCTGCGCGAGCTACGCCCTGGCCCCCGAAGAGGCGCGCGCAGACCAGGTGCCAGGCGTCCTGATCCGCCATCGAGACGAACTGGGAGAACCGGCGATCGACAAACCCGCCGGGGGTGACGCCCAGCATCGTGGCGGTGGCGAGGTTCGCCCGCCGGAAGAGCCCGGATGCGTCAATCGTGCAGTAGCCCAGCGGCGCGAACTCGTAGTGCTCGAGGTAGAAGGCTCGCGACGCGTCCAGCTCCGCCTGCACCCGGCGCAGCTCCTCGTTCTGCGCCTCCAGCTCGACCTTGTGGATGCGCAACTCGTGGACGCTTGCGAGATCTGCAGGGAGCTCTGCAGGGAGCTCTGCAGGGAGCGCGCCGAGGTGCTCCTCGGCGTGCAGGCGCAGGGCGGCGGAGGGCGACGGCGGGCGGGCGACGGCGTCCCTGGGCTGGCCGGCTTCGCGCGTGGTACCGCCGTCGGACTTCCGGGCCCGGGTCATCCGGCGCGACGGGCGCGAGTGGCGCCATGGGCGCGAGCGGCGCATCGCAGCCGACGGAAGGGGACGGCCACAACCCGCCCCCCAGCGCACTGGCATGCCATCGATCGCACTCCTCGCGGCCGCCGCAGCGCGTCCCCGGAACAGGCGCGGCCTCCACCAGCCACCATACGCCACCCTCCAAACCGCGGCTGCGATTTCCTACAGGCGATGTCGTCCGGGCCGATGGCCGGGACGATGGGCCACCCCGCACGATGCGCGGTGTTGTGGACGCGCGCGCCACCTTGCCGCACCCGGGGAGCAAGCACAGATGACCAGCCAGCCCGCCGACCAGCCGTCCGACGCGGTGACGCACGCACCCCGATCACGGCGCGCGCTGCTCGCCTCGGCCGTCGCGGGGGTTGCGGCCGCCGCTGCGACCCGACTTGCCCTCCCGGACCCTGCCGCTGCGATCGCGGGTGGCGTCGACGGCGCCGCCCTGGTCATCGGAGGCACCAACAGCTCGACGGGCAACTCGACCCAGCTCACGACGTCCGGCGCCGTGGACGCCTTCAAGGTCACGGCGAGCAGCGGCTCGGGTACCGCCATCGCGGCCGTCGCTGCCGGCGGTGTGGGGATCTCCGTTTCAGCCGGCGCGGGCCTCGGGGTGAACGCGTCGGCACCGGGCGCGGGCGGGATCGGCGGGAGCTTCTCGTCGGACGGCGGCCTGGCGATCCTCGCGCGCGGCAAGCGGGGGATCTCGGTCTCCGCGATCGAGTCCGACCCAACCACCACGGCCCTGGCGGCCTCGCATGGCCAGGGCGACGCGATCCGTGCCAGCACGGCCGCCGGGTGCGGCGTCTACGCCCAGTCCAGCTCGGGCATCGGCGTCTTCGGCACCAGCACCACTGCCCAGGGCGTGTACGGCGACAGCCTCAACGGCGTGGGGGTGTACGCGCGATCGGTGGCCGGCATCGCCCTCAAGGTCGATGGCAAGGCGGTGTTCAGCCGGTCGGGCCGCGTGAACATCGCTGCCGGCAGAGCATCCGTCGTGATCACGGTGCCGGGCGTTGCGGTGACCAGCACATCGTTGGCCTTCGCGCACCTGGCCTACCCGCGGACGGGCGTCTGGATCCGCGCGATCCGCCCCAACTACCCGGCCGGCAAGGTGACCGTCTACCTGAACAAGGCGGTCTCGGCGGTCACGCCCATCGCCTGGTTCGTGCTCGGGTAGTCCAAGGGGGGCGCGGCCGGCCACGCCGCGCCGGGGCGCGCCGTGCTCGCGTGGTGGTCCACAACCCGCGGACCACCGGCCGCGAGACCCTCAGAGCGAGTCGAAGAACCCCGACATCTGCTCGAGGCCCGCCACGAGCACCCCGGGATCATTCGCGTAGCCGATGCGCGCGGCGACTCCGGCAAGGTCGAACGCCGAGCCCGGGACCAGGAGCACGCCGGTCTCGTCGAGCAGCCGGCTGCAGAACGCCTCGGCGTCGAGACCGGGTGCATCGATCCGCAGCAGCGCGGTCGTCCCGGAGCGCGGTCGCACATACGAGACGCGCGGCTCCTCGGCCACCCAGGCATCGAGCAGGGCGAGGTTGCCGCGCACGATGGCCCGGTTGCGCGCGAGCATCGCCGGCGCCGCCTCGAGCGCGATGGCAGCCAGCAGGTCGTCCACCATGCCCACGCTGATCACGGAGTAGTCCCGATGCCGGGTGACGGCCTCGAGCACCTCGGCGGGGGCGGTGATCCAGCCGAGCCGCACGCCGGCCAGGGAGAACGCCTTGGACATGCCGCCGACGCCGATGGTGCGCTCGTAGCGGTCCGCGAAGGAGGGGCTGGTCCCCTCGCCGTCCTGGTCCAGGCCACGGTAGACCTCGTCCGCCAGGATCCAGGCTCCCTCGGCGCGGGCGATCGCCGCGATCGCATCGACTGCCGCCCCGTCGAGCAGCGAGCCGGTGGGGTTGTTGGGGTTCACCAGCGAGATCAGCTTCGCGCCCCGGGCCAGGCCCCGGAGCTCGTCGAGATCGGGGAGCCAGCCGGCGTCCTCGCGCAGGAGCAGCGTCCGGACCTCCCCGCCGAGGCTTTCGGGGATCGACGTGTGCTGCTGGTACGTGGGCACCACCGAGACGACGACGTCGCCCGGCTCCACCATCGCGGTGTACGCGAGGTGGTTGGCCCCGATGGCCCCGTGGGTGACGATGATCTGGTCCGCGGTCCGGGTCTCGTAGAGGGCGGCGATCGCCGTGCGCAACCGCCCGGTGCCCTCGATCGCCCCGTAGCCGAGGCGCATCGGCCCCAGCTCGGCGACCAGCGCGGCCCGGTCGGACCCGGCCAGGGACAGCAGCTCGTCAATGGTGACCGAGTCCACGCAGGTCTCGGCAAGATTGAACCGGCAGTGGTCCTCCCACCGGTTCATCCAGATCTCGACGCCGAAGTCACGGATACGCATGGCGCCATTGTGCCGGTGATCGGGGCTGCTGCGGCTGACGCGCCGGGCCGGGGACCGGGCACCTGCGAGGGTCTCACGAAACAGGGCCTGCGCCAGAGGGTTCTAGCGCACGACAATCCCGCTGCCGCAAGTACTGGAGTGACCTGGGACCGGATCCACCCCGGGCAGCAGGCCGCGATTGACGCGGTCGAGACCGGGGTCGCCGCTACAGTCACGGCGTCTGCCCGGCCAGCATGGCGGCGCTCCTGCCCGAGGCCGCGGACCACCAGCCGCCGCAGGACGCGCGGGGGCCCGGGGCTCACGCCTGACCTCCGGCGGGCGCAGGGCGCCACCTCGCGCCGAGCCCGGTGCTGCGCGGGACTCCGAACCGCAACCCAACGATCACCCCCGCAGTCGCTGCCCCGCGGGGCCTGGTCCCGTAGTGTCGCGAGCCCACCCCGATGAGGACCGCGCCTTGGCCCAGCGCCGCACCCTGTACGAGCCGTCCACGGAGCATGACGCCTGCGGATTCGGCTTCGTCGTGGACATCGCCGGGCGCGCCTCCCACGCGATCGTCGCCGACGCGCTGACGGTCCTCGTGAACCTCGAGCATCGTGGCGCCAGCGGCTCGGAGGCCAACACCGGCGACGGGGCCGGGATCCTCGTCACCACCCCCCACGCGTTCCTCGCCGCGGTCGCGGCCGAGCGGGGGCTCCCGCTGCCTGCCGACGACTTCGGGGTGGCGACGGTCTTCCTGCCGCGCGACGAGGCCAGTCGCATGGCCGCCCGGACGATGCTCGAGCACACGCTGGCCACCGAGGGACTAAGGCTCCTGGGCTGGCGCGACGTGCCCACCAACCCGGACGGCCTGGGCGACGCCGCCCGCTCCAGCCAGCCTGTGATCGCCCAGGCCTTCATTGGCCGGCCCGTGGACCTCGCACCCGGCCCGGACGGCGATCTCGCCTTCGACCGCCGGCTCTACGTCGCTCGCCGCCTCGTCGAGAAGGCCGTCAGCCGCAGCAACCTCCCCGGCCGTGGTGACTTCTACATCCCCTCGATGTCCTGCCGGACGATCGTCTACAAGGGGATGCTGAACGCCAGCCAGCTGCTGACGTTCTACCCGGACCTGCTCGACCCGCGCTTCGAGAGCCCCATCGGCCTCGTGCACTCGCGGTTCTCCACCAACACCTTCCCGTCGTGGAGCCGGGCGCACCCGTACCGCTTCATCAGCCACAACGGCGAGATCAACACGCTGCGCGGCAACGTGAACTGGGTCTTCGCGCGGCAGTCAACGTTCAAGTCGAGCATCTTCGGCGACGACCTCGCCAAGATCCTGCCGGCCGTGGACGTGGACGGCTCGGACACGACGATCTTCGACAACGTCCTCGAGCTGCTCCACCTCTCCGGCCGCAGCCTCGCCCACTCGATGATGATGATGGTCCCGGAGCCCTGGTCCCGGGACCCGTCGATGGACGCGCAGCGCAAGGCGTTCTACGAGTACCACTCGTGCCTGATGGAGCCGTGGGACGGCCCGGCGTCGCTCGCCTTCACCGACGGCATCCGCGTGGGCGCCATGCTGGACCGCAACGGCCTCCGCCCCGGTCGCTACTGGGTGACGCGCGACGGGCGCGTGGTCATGGCGTCCGAGACGGGCGTCCTCGACATCCCCGCGGAGGACGTGATCGCCAAGGGCCGTCTCCAGCCCGGGCGCATGTTCCTCGTGGACACCGCGCAGGGCAGGATCATCCCCGACGACGAGCTCAAGGCCGGGATCACGGGCGCCGCGCCGTACGCCGAGTGGGTGCGCAACGGCCTCGTCCCGCTCGAGGACCTGCCGGCGCCCGAGAACGTCATCGGCCCCGACCACGAGACGGTCCTGCGCCGCCAGGAGGTCTTCGGCTACACCACCGAGGACGTGCGCCTGATCATCGACGCGATGGCGACCACCGGCGCCGATCCCATCGGCTCGATGGGCAACGACGCCCCGCTCGCCGTCCTCTCCGAGCGCCCGCAGCTCCTCTACAACTACTTCAAGCAGCTCTTCGCGCAGGTCACCAACCCGCCGGTGGACGCGATCCGCGAGGAGATCATCATGGCCACTGACCGCGGCATCGGCCCCGAGGAGAACCTCCTCGAGCCCGGGGCCACCGCGGCCCACCAGGTGACCATCCCGTCGCCCATCATCTCCAACGCGGAGCTCGCCAGGATCCGGGCCCTCGACGGCGGCCCGGTCAGCCACGGCTTCCGCACGATCACCCTGCCGATCCTGTTCAAGGTGGCCGAGAACGGGGCCGGGCTCCGGCGCGCGATCGAGGACCTGCGCCGCCAGGCGTCCGAGGCGATCGCCGAGGGCTACAACCAGGTCATCCTCTCGGACCGCGGCCACAGCGAGACCGACGCGCCGATCCCGGCGCTGCTCGCCGTCTCCTCGGTCCACCACCACCTCGTGCGCGCCGGGACGCGCGGGAGGACCGGCCTCCTGCTCGAGTCCGGCGAGCCGCGCGAGGCGCACCACTTCTGCCTCCTCATCGGCTACGGCGCGTCCGCGATCAACCCGTACCTCGCCTTCGAGACGATCGACGACCAGGTCCGCCTCGGCGTCATCCCGGGCTCCTACGAGCAGGCCGAGTACCGCTACCGCAAGGCGGCGACCAAGGGCGTGATCAAGGCGATCTCCCGGATGGGCATCTCCACGGTCCACAGCTACCACGGTGCCCAGGTCTTCGAGGCCATCGGGCTCAACCGGGACTTCGTGGACGAGTACTTCACCTGGACGCCGTCGCGCATCGCCGGCATCGGCATCGAGGTGGTCGCCAAGGAGGTCAAGGCCCGCCAGGACCGCGCCTACCCGCCGCGCCGCCCGATCGTCCACACGCAGCTCCAGCCCGGCGGCCAGTACCAGTACCGCGCCGACGGCGAGAACCACCTGTTCAACCCGCTCACCGTCCACACGCTCCAGAAGGCGGTCCGCACCGGCGACTACCACGCCTTCAAGGACTACACGTCACTCGTGGACGACCAGAGCACCCGCCTCTCGACCCTGCGCGGACTCCTGGAGCTGCGGCCGGCCCTGCGCCCCGTCCCGATCGACGAGGTGGAGCCTGTCGAGTCGATCGTGCGCCGCTTCAAGACCGGTGCCATGTCCTACGGCTCCATCAGCGGCGAGGCCCACGAGGCGCTGGCGATCGCGATGAACCGCATCGGCGGCAAGTCCAACACCGGCGAGGGCGGCGAGGACCCGGCCCGTTACGTGCCGATGGAGAACGGGGACTCCAAGAACTCCGCGATCAAGCAGGTCGCGTCGGGCCGCTTCGGCGTGACGAGCGAGTACCTGGTCAACGCCCGCGAGCTCCAGATCAAGATGGCCCAGGGCGCCAAGCCCGGCGAGGGCGGCCAGCTGCCGGGCTCCAAGGTCTACCCGTGGATCGCGCGGACGCGGCACTCCACGCCCGGCGTGGGCCTGATCAGCCCGCCGCCGCACCACGACATCTACTCGATCGAGGACCTCGCCCAGCTCATCTACGACCTCAAGTGCGCGAACCATGAGGCACGCATCAGCGTGAAGCTGGTCGCCGAGGTGGGCGTCGGCACGGTCGCGGCGGGCGTTGCCAAGGCGCATGCCGATGTCGTCCTCATCTCCGGCCACGACGGCGGCACGGGCGCCTCGCCGCTCACGTCGATCAAGCACGCGGGCATCCCGTGGGAGCTGGGCCTCGCCGAGGCCCACCAGGTCCTCCTCATGAACGACCTCCGGAGCCGGATCGTGGTGGAGGTGGACGGCCAGCTCAAGACCGGCCGGGATGTCGTCGTGGGCGCGCTCCTCGGGGCCGAGGAGTTCGGCTTCGCCACGGGGCCGCTCGTGGCGCTGGGCTGCGTCATGATGCGCGCCTGCCACCTCAACACCTGCCCGGTGGGCGTGGCCACCCAGGACCCGGAGCTGCGCAAGCGGTTCGCGGGGCAACCGGAGCACGTCATCAACTTCATGCGCTTCATCGCGCAGGAGGTTCGCGAGCACATGGCGCGCCTGGGCTTCCGGACGATGGACGAGATGATCGGCCGGTCGGACCGCCTGGAGATGCGCCCGGCGCTCGACCACTGGAAGGCGCGCGGTCTCGACTTCACGCGGATCCTGTCGCTCCCCGACGTGCCCGGCTCGTACGAGGGAAGGCGCACCATCCCCCAGCAGCACGGCGTGGAGTCGTCCCTGGACGCCACGACCCTGCTGGCGCTCGCGCAGCCCGCGCTCACGGAGGGCCTGCCCGTCCGCTCCGAGCTCCCGATCCGGAACATCAACCGGACCGTGGGCACGATGCTCGGCTCCGAGGTCACGAGGCGCTGGGGTCGCGAGGGCCTGCCGGACGACACGATCGACCTGACCTTCACGGGCTCTGCCGGCCAGAGCTTCGGCGCGTTCATCCCGCGCGGCGTCACCCTGCGCCTGATCGGCGACGTGAACGACTACGTCGGCAAAGGCCTCTCGGGCGGACGGATCATCGTCCGGGTGCCGATGGAGTCCCCGTTCGACACGCACCTCAACGTGGTGGCCGGCAACGTGGCCCTGTACGGCGCGACGTCCGGCGAGCTGTTCATGGAGGGCGTCGCCGGCGAGCGGTTCGCGGTCCGCAACTCCGGGGCGACGGCGGTCACGGAAGGCGTGGGCGACCACGGCTGCGAGTACATGACCGGCGGCCGGGTGCTCGTGCTGGGCCGGACCGGGCGCAACTTCGCGGCCGGCATGAGCGGCGGCATCGCCTGGGTCCACGACGAGGACGGCACCTTCGCGTCGCGCGTCAACGCCGAGATGGTCTCGCTGGGGCCGCTGGCCGACCATCCCGACGAGGCCGCGCAGGTCCGGCGCCTCGTCGAGCGGCACGCGGAGCTCTGCCTGTCCGAGCGCGCCGAGGCGCTGCTTGCCGGCTGGGACGCCGAGATGCCCCGCTTCGTCCGCGTCCTCCCCAACGACTACCGGCGCGTCCTCGAGGCGCAGGCCCGGATGCGCGCGACGGGGCTGTCCGAGGAGGAGGCCGAGATGGCCGCCTTCGAGGAGAACATCCGCGACCTCGCCCGGGCGGGAGGCTCCTGATGGGCAAGGCCACCGGCTTCATCGAGATCGCGCGGCGCTCGCAGCCGTCCCGTCCGCCGATCGAGCGCGTCCACGACTGGAGCGAGGAGCACCCACACCTGTCGGAGGCCGTCCTCGCGTCCCAGGGCGCGCGGTGCATGGACTGCGGCATCCCCTACTGCCACACGGGCCTCCTGATCAGCGGCATGGCCAGCGGCTGCCCGATCAACAACCTGATCCCCGAGTGGAACGACCTCGTCT
>JBAXFC010000121.1:0-8794 GCA_037140135.1 Chloroflexota bacterium | reverse complement strand
GACTTCCGTCGCATCGAGAAGGACACGCTGGTTCGCGTGCCGATCCCGGTTCGCTTCCTGAACGAAGGCGCCTCGCCGGGCATCAAGGTCGGCGGCGTGCTCAACATCGTCCGCCACGAGATCGAAGTGCGCGGCAAGCCGGACATACTTCCGGATCACATCGATATCGACCTGACCGGCCTCGGCATCGGCGACAGCGTTCACATCGACTCCGGGAAGCTGCCGGACGGCGTCAAGCGCACGATCGCGCGTAACTTCACGATCTGCACGATCGCACCGCCGACCGGCTGGTACCAGGCCACGGGCTCGCCCAGGAACAGGAAGCCCGCGACGACCGCGAACAGGGGCGTGACATAGGTGACCGAGGAGGCCGTGGTGGCACCCGCGGTCATCACGATGTGCGTGCTGAGCACGTAGGCGACCCCGGAGCCGAGCGCGCCCAGCGCCAGCATCCCGAGGATCGTCCCTGCCGAGACCGGCAGCGTCATGGCGCCCGCGCCTGCAAGCGAGGCGCCCACGACCACCGGCAGCAGGAACAGCGCGCCAAGGAGGACCTGGGCGGTGGCGATCGAGATCGGCCCGTCCCCGGTCCCCACCAGGTGCCGGCGGGTGTACGGGTACGCGATCCCGTAGCAGGCCACGGCCCCGAAGCAGGCCAGGATCCCGGCCAGCTCGCCGCCGATCCCGTTCCACGCCCCCACCACGACCAGCGCCCCCGCGAAGCCGATGACGAGACCCGCGATCCGGGCCCGCGTCGGGCGATCCTCGGGGAAGGCGACCATCACGACCAGGAGCGTGGACAGGGGTGTCGTGGAGTTGACGATCGCGGCCAGGATCGAGGTGACCTGCGTCTCGGCAAAGGAGAACAGCGTGAACGGGATGCTGCAGAACAGGAGCGCCACCACCGAGAGGTGGCCCCACGTCTCGCGGCGGCGGGGCAGGCGGGTGCCGGTCGCGGCGCTGATGACCAGCAGCGTGATCGCGCCGATCGCCAGCCGTCCGAACGCCACCTCGACCGGCGTGAGCGACTGCAGGCCCAGCTTGATGAACAGGAACGAGCAGCCCCAGGTCGCGCCCAGCAGCAGGAAGGCGAGCTGCCAGGGAAGCGTTCGCGGGGGTCGCATGTCGGCACCCACCGTACCCCGTCAACGACGAAGGCCCCGGAGCGTTCTGCTCGGGGGCCTGCGCCTGAGGAGAGAGGAGGTGCCCGAAGGATCGCCCGTCGGACCTTTCAGGTCGATTACACCGGCGTCGGTCCGTCGAAAGGGGGCAGGATAGGGACCAACGTCCGCCGGCCCGGCGGTGGAGAGGCCGCAGGGAGGCAATGCATGTCACGCCTGGAGTGGGTTGACGCGAGCATGCGGGTGCTGCGCGCCGTGGGCGACGAGCTGGCCACCACGCGCCCGTTCGACGGCATGGTCATCGGAACCGGCATCCACCTCGAGCCCAAGACGGCGGCCCTGCTGCTGGCGCTGCGCCGCGGCGGCGCCGAGGTCGTGGCCACCGGCAACCTCAACTCCACCCAGCCCGAGACCGTGGACTACCTGCGCGCGCACGGCATCCGGGTGATCGGCACGCGGACCCAGGACGCGTCGGCACATGTTGCCGACCTCGACGCCGTGCTCGACGCGGAGCCCCACCTGCTGCTCGACAACGGCGGCGACCTGTTCGCCCGGTGGCTGGAGCGCCCGTACGAGCGCCTGCTGGGCGGGACGGAGGAGACCACGTCCGGTCGCCGCCGCCTCACCCCGCTGCGGGACCGCCTCGCCCGCCCGATCCTGGTCATCAACGATTCCCCGATCAAGCAGTTCGCCGAGAACGAGCACGCGGTGGGCCAGAGCGTGGTCGAGTCGTTCATGCGCATCACCAACCGCTCCACCAACGGCCGGCGGGTCACCGTCTTCGGCTACGGCCCGTGCGGCCGCGGCGTCGCCGCCAACTTCCGCAACAACCACGCCGCGGTCTCGGTCGTGGAGGTGGACCCGGTGCTGCGCCTCCAGGCGCTGCTCGACGGGTTCGCCGTGCCGGAGCGCGACGCCGCACTGGCCTCGGCGGACATCGTGCTCACCGTGACCGGGGCACGCAACGTGGTCACGGCCGCAGACCTGGGCGACCTCCGGGACGGCGTGATCATGGCCAACGCCGGCCACTTCCCGTACGAGATCGACGTGGCGGGCATGGCGGCGGACGGGTCCGTGGCGGAGCGCCAGGAGGCCACGGACGGCATCGGCACGCTGCGCCTCGACGACGGCCGCAGCGTCAACATCCTCGCGGACGGCCACATGGTCAACCTTGCCGGACCGCGCCCGCTGGGCAACTCAATCGAGGCGATGGACCTGGGCTTCGCGCTCCAGGCCCGCTGCCTCGCCGCCGTCGCCTCGGGGGCCGTGGGCGCCGAGTCGTGCGTGGTGCCGGTGCCCCGCGCCATCGACGAGGCGGTCGCATCCGCGTTCGTGGCGCTGGCGGCGAACGGTTAGGCTTGCGTCCACGCCGGGCGGCAAGGGCTCGTCCGGCCTGCGAGACGTCCTGGAGGGTCGGGGATCGTGGCGGTCAAGAAGACGAGGCGCGCGGGCGCGCAGTCGGTTGGCGATGTGTTCACCGAGATCGGGCGCGCGCCCCGCCATCGGATCCCCGTGGACGAGATGGACCCCGAGGTCGCCTACCAGATCGTCCACGACCAGCTGATGCTCGACGGGAACGCCCGCCTCAACCTCGCGACGTTCGTGGGGACGTGGCTCGAGCCGCAGGCCCGGCGCCTGATGGACGAGACGTTCGACAAGAACATGATCAACAAGGACGAGTACCCGCAGACGGCCGAGATGGAGATGCGCTGCATCGACATGATCAGCCGCCTGTGGAACGCGCCCCACCCGGACAACGCTCCCGGCTGCTCCACCACCGGCTCGTCCGAGGCGGCGATGCTCGGCGGTCTCGCGCTCAAGCGGCGCTGGCAGCAGGCCCGGCGTGCGGCCGGCAAGTCCGCCGACAAGCCCAACATCGTGTTCGGCATCAACGTCCAGGTGTGCTGGGAGAAGTTCGCCCGCTACTGGGACGTGGAGCCGCGCGAGGTGCCCATGGAGGGCGACCGCTTCCACATCGATCCCGAGCAGGCAGCCGCGTTGTGCGACGAGAACACGATCGGCGTGATCGGCATCCTCGGCTCCACCTACGACGGGTCCTACGAGCCGATCAAGAAGATCTGCCACGAGCTGGACAAGCTCCAGGAGCGGACCGGGCTGGACATTCCCGTCCACGTGGACGCGGCGTCGGGCGGGTTCGTGGCCCCCTTCCTGGAGCCCGAGCTCGAGTGGGATTTCCGCCTCGACCGCGTCGTGTCGATCAACGCCTCGGGCCACAAGTACGGCCTGGTGGCCCCGGGCGTGGGCTGGATCATCTGGCGTGACGAGGACCACCTGCCCGAGGACCTGATCTTCCACGTCAACTACCTGGGCGACATCATGCCCACCTTCGCGCTCAACTTCTCACGGCCGGGCGCCCAGGTGGTGGCCCAGTACTACAACTTCATCCGCCTCGGGATGGAGGGCTACCGGCGGGTCCAGCAGTACTCGCGCGAGGTGGCGCAGGACGTGGCCCGCGAAGTGGGCAGGCTGGGGCCCTTCGAGCTGATCACGCACGGGCAGGACCTGCCGGTCTTCGCCTTCAAGGTCCGCGACGAGATCACCAACTTCAACGTGTTCGACGTCTCCGATGCGCTGCGCGAGCGCGGCTGGCAGGTGCCGGCGTACACGTTCCCCAAGAACCGCGAGGACCTCGCGGTGCTGCGGGTGGTGGTCAAGCGCGGGTTCACGCACGACGTGGCCTCGCTGTTCATCGGAGACCTGGTGCGCCAGCTGCCGCGCCTCGAGAAGCAGCCGGCCCCGGTGAAGGACAAGGACTCCAGCACCGGGTTCAAGCACTAGGCGCGTCAGGGTGGCGGCGACGCGCCAGACCGCCCATTGCGCATCAGGTCGCCGGCGCCGATGCCGGCATCAGCCGTGACGCGAGACGACACCGAGTGGGCCGGCACGACCATGTGCCTGGGCGCTTGGTCGCCCCCGCAATGTGCTGGGCCCCACGACGACTGGCCCCCGAGGTCGCCGGCCAACGGTCGGCTTGCGCAAGGGTCACGGCGGGTTGACGATGCGAGCAGCAGCACCTTGGGGGACGGCGAGCATGATCCGCGCCTGGTGGAACCGCACGATGGACCGCCAGCGTTTGCAGCAGGCAAACCGGCGCGCGGGGGGCCGGCGCGCGGAGGAGACCGGTGCGCGGCGTCCCAGTTCGATGCTGAGGGTCAGGGTTGAAGGTCAGCCCCCCTCCTCGCGGTATCACTCCTGGAACGGCGGGTCGAGCCAGTACACGTCGGCCAAGCCGGTGAAGCATGCGCGGGTGAACAGGTCGCCCTCGTGCAACACGACTGCGCCGGACCGATTGATGATCACCAGCCCGGGGTCGAAGCGTGCCAGATAGCCGGGCGGCCAGAGAGCATGGAGGCGCCGGCCGGAGCCTGCATCCACGAGCCGGGCGATCGCGGTATCGGCAGCGCTGCCGTGCAGTGTCGCGTTGAGACGCCAGCAGGGCGAGCATGCAGCCGACGGCACGCCGATCCCCACGTGCCCCGCGACGACCTGGCCGTCGGACTGACCGTCCCCACGACCGGGCTGCCTGTGACATTCCGAGCTCGCGCTACCGCTCGACGGGCCGGGAGAGCGCGAGGAGCATCCCCGGCAGGATCGCGCTCGCCATCGCGTCGGGGTCCGCATCGCCGCCGGCGAGGAGCGCCCGGCGGACGCTGCGCTCGGCAACCGCGATCACGGCGTCCGTGAGGTCCACCGGGTCCACGAGGAGTTCGCGGCCGTGGCGGGCCATCGTGGTGGCGATGTACTCGCCCAGGCGCTCCCGGAAGCGGATGTTGATCTCGAGCAGGTGGCGGGACAGGTCCGGCCGGCGGATGGCGTGGATCTCGAGCTCGGTCTGGATGAGCATCAGCTGGCGGTCCACCGGGATGGTGCGCAGGAGGCGGTCAACCAGGGACGCCGCGACCGACTCGAGGTCCGGCGCAGCCGCCAGCTCCTGGTCCACCATGCCGAGGCTGTTCTCGAGGTGGGCGAGGAGGCTCCCCTGCTCCCGCTCGACGAGGGCCTGGACGACGTCGTCCTTGTCGGTGAAGTTGGAGTAGAAGGCGCCGCGCGTGAAGCCCGCGCGCTCGGTGATGTCCTCCACGGACCCGCCGATGACGCCGCGCTCCGCGAACACCTCGCGTGCCGCGTCGAGCACGCGCTGGCGGGTGGCCTCGCGCCGGGCTGAGCGGTGGACGGCGCCGGTGGCGTCGGGTTCTGCCGAGGCCGGGGCGGAGACTGGGGCCGGCTCGAACGGGGTCGCCGTCGATGCCGCGTCCAGCGCAGGTGCGGCACCGGGCGCAGGCCGGACAGGAGCCTCGGCGGGCCTGCCCATCCAGGCCGCCCAGTCGCCCGGTCGCTGCTCGCGTCCCACGGTCACCGGCACCTCGTTGGAAGATACAGATATGTATTCGATACATTGACGTATCGAATACGCAGCCGTATCCTACGCCGTGCGGCGCACCGCTGCAACCCCCTTTGCACCCATAACGCGGCCTTGGCCGCCCCACAGACGTCCGGGCAGTGCGCGGCCGCGCGCGCCCGCGGAGGCACCCCGCCCCATGTTCGAGCGCATCGGCTCCTGGACCTTCCGGTTCCGCTTCCTGATCCTGGTCGCCTGGATCGTCCTCGCGGCGCTCATGGGCAAGTTCGGCCCGAGCCTCGCGGGCGCAGGGTCCACGGACCAGACCACGTTCCTGCCGGCCAACGTGCCGTCCGTGCAGGCCAAGGCGGCGATCGAGCGCGCGTTCCCAGGCTCCACCTCGAGCTCCTCGGCCACGATCACGATGGACCGCCCGAGCGGCCTGACCGCCGCCGACCGCAAGTGGCGCGACGACTTCACCGCCTGGACCCTGTCCGACCAGGCCCCGGCAGAGCTCCATGCCGCCGCCACCGACACGGCCACCGCGGACTCGAGGCCCGAGCTCAAGGACCTGTTCCGCGCCGCGGACGGCACCTTCGAGCTGTTCGCGATCAACCTCAACGTCGCCGACGCGGGCGACGCCGCCGCCGCGGTCACCGCGCAGTTGCGCGCCCACCTCGCCGAGACCGTCCCGGCGGGTCTCGAGACCCACGTCAGCGGCGCCGCCGCCATCAGCTCCGACTACCTCGAGGCCGTCCGCGTCGGCACCGACAGCACGACGAAGGTCACGATCCTCCTCGTCCTCCTCGTGCTCCTCGCGATCTACCGGGCACCGCTCGCGGCGCTCGTCCCGCTGGCGACCATCGGCGTCGCCTACGTCGTCTCGAAGGGCGTCCTGGGCTTCCTCGCGGCCGCCGGCTGGCAGGTCTCGTCCACCCTTGCCACGTTCCTCGTGGTGATGGTCTTCGGCGTCGGCACGGACTACGCGATCTTCCTGATCAGCCGGTACCGGGAAGAGGTCTCGCACGACGGCAACTGGCACGACGCGGCCAAGGTCACCGTCAAGCGCATCGGGGCGGTCATCACGGCGTCCGCGGGCACGGTCATCGTGGGCATGGTCGCGATGGGCGTGGGCGACTTCAAGATGATCGCGAGCATGGGCCCGGGCATCGCGATCGCGGTGGCGGTGACGCTGGCGGCCGCGCTGACCCTCTCGCCCGCCCTGCTCTCGATCTTCGGCCACTACCTGTTCTGGCCGCTGCACACCCGCGAGAAGCACGAGGGCGAGCCCAAGGGCTTCTTCGCGGCCCTCGCCAGCGCGGTCTCACGGCGGCCGGCCGCCTGGACGGTGGCGCTCCTCGTCCTGCTGGTCTTGCCGATCCTCTACCTGCCGCAGGTCAAGTCCAACTTCGACGTGCTCGCGGACCTGCCCAAGGACGCGGACTCCCGCATCGGCTACGAGCAGATCGGCGACCACCTCGGCGAGGACAAGCTCGTCCAGTCCACGGCGCTCGTGGACCTCGGCGGGAGCGGCGACATCCTCGCGCCGGCCCAGCTCGCCCGCCTGCACGACCTGATGGTCACCCTCCAGGCCACCGGCGGCATCGCCACCACCACCAGCATCATCACGCCCGACGGCACCACCACGGTCCCGGACGGCTTCCGCCCGTCCGCCAACCTGCAGACCATCGCCGACGGCTTCAAGGGCGATTCGGGCACCTCCGGCTCCACCGACAACGCGGGTCTGCTGGACCCCAAGGTCAAGGACGGCCTCAACCAGGCGCTCGACTACGTCAACGGCGTGGGCCTCGCCTTCCCCGACGTCGCCGCCGGCACGGAGATGCGGACCACCAGGGCGGGCGTCGCGCACGCGCTCGACATCGTGGAGCGCGTCAACCGGCAGAGCGTCCTGTCAACCCAGCTGCGCACGCTGTCGGCCTCGATCACCGATCCGGCGAACACCGCCTCCTCGTCGTCCGGCGACTCGAGCTCCAACCTGATGGGCGACTACCTCGCCGAGCTGGGCACCGCCTACCCCGAGGTCAAGTCCCTCCCCGCGTACTCGGACGCCGTCACGGCTGCCGATTCGCTTGCGGCCAAGGCGTCCATCACGGCCGCCCTCGATCTCGCCGACGGCTTCAACCGCCTCGCGGACTACTTCGACAGCAGCCCCGCCGCCACCCTCTCGCCCAAGAGCCTCTCGGGCACCGCGAGCGCGAAGGCGCTCAAGAAGGAGGCGCAGGACACCTTCAACGCGCTGCCGGACCAGTTCGGCGCGCTGGCCACGGTGTTCGCCGCACGTCCGGACGACTTCTACGTCCCCACCACGCTCCCGGGCGATGCCGGTGCCAAGGTCCAGGACGCCATCGACGCGTTCGTGTCCAAGGATCGCGGCGCGTCCCGGTTCTACCTCACCTCGTCCAACGCGCCGTACAGCGGCGATGCTTTCGGGATCATCCGCCAGGCCCGCCAGGTCCTCTGGGATGCGGCCCCGTCGTTCGGGGCGACGGCCTCGGCGCACGTCGGCGGCCCAACGGCCCAGTTCGCGGACGTCAACGACACGCTCAACAAGGACTTCCAGAAGGTCGGCCTGATCACCGTCCTGGGCATCCTGCTGGTGCTGATGCTGCTGCTGCGCGCGATCGTGGCGCCGCTCTACCTCGTGGGCACGGTGCTCGTCTCGTACGGCTCCACCATCGGGCTCTCGGCGTTCCTGTTCCAGGACATCCTGGGGCAGCCGGGCATCAGCCCGTACCTGCCGCTGATGGTGTTCGTGCTCCTTGTCGCGCTCGGGTCGGACTACAACATCTTCCTGATGCACCGGGTGCGCGAGGAGGCGGAGACCCGCTCGATGCGCGACGCGGTCCGGATCGCATCCGGGCACACGGGCGCGGTCATCACGTCGGCGGGCGTCATCCTCGCCGGCACCTTCGGCTCCATGGCGAGCGCGCCGCTCACGATCCTGTTCCAGGTGGGCGTGGCGGTGGCCATCGGCGTCCTCATCGACACGTTCCTGGTCCGCTCGATCCTGGTGCCCGCGATCACGGCGCTGGTGGGCGACTGGGCCTGGTGGCCGTCCGGGTCACGGCTGGCCGCCGCGCTCGGTGGGGCGGCACCGGTACCGGTGGCAGCCGGGGCCGGGGTGGCCGCGCTTGCCGTCGCGGGCGCGACAGGGTTCGGCGGCGCGGCCGGAACCGGGTCCGCGGCCGGAGACGGGTTCGCGGCCGGAGACGGAGCCCCGGTGGCCGCGCTCGCCGTCGCGGCCGCGGCCGCAGCCGATGCCTCGACTGTCGATGCCGGGGCCGCCGTGCAC
>JBAXFC010000120.1:0-8818 GCA_037140135.1 Chloroflexota bacterium | reverse complement strand
CCGAGGCCCGCCTGGACCATCATGCCGATGCCGGTGCCGAACACGACGAGGCCCACGAGGAGCCCGGGCAGGCGGGGCAGGACGGTGGCCGGCGCCCAGCGCGAGGGAAGGGCAGGCGGCGTGACGGGAGAGGACATGGGGCGATGCTACCGGCGATCGGGGCGGACCGCCCCGGCCTTTCCCGGACAGGTGGCCCCGGCGCTCCAGACCGGGCGGGAACCTAGCGGACAGCGCGGGCGATCTCGCCCAGGAGTGCGTTCGCGTTGAGCGACCGCCCCAGCAGGTCGTGGATGACGTCGCGCGACGGGCGCTCCAGCCCGAAGCGGTAGACATGCGCGCGCATCCACGGGTACCAGTCGCGGTTGCCCTCGGTCCAGTCGCCGATCTCACTCCGGATCGCCGCCCGCAGGGCTGTGGCAAGGACGGCCGCGATCGCGTAGTTGGCCATGTAGCCCGGCGACTCGATGAGCTGGCCCCGGATCGCCCACCAGGCCATCTCCGGGTGGGCCCGGATGCCCAGCCAGGTGCTCGTGATCTCGGCCCAGATCTCGTTCGGATCCCGCTCAGGGGTGGCGTGGACGCGGATCTCGAACAGGGCCCAGGCCGCGTCGAGGGCGACCTCCGCGTACCGCGACCGGATCGCCGTCCCTCCTGGGACCTCCGGCAGACCGGGCAGCCAGCGTCGCAGCCAGGCGGGCTCGAGGATGTCGAGCGCCGCGATCTCGGCGATGGCCTCGATGAAGGCGTCCGAGTCCGGCCAATCGGCATAGGCGGGCCGGGTGCGGATCCCGGCGAGGTGGACGGCATGGCCCGTCTCGTGGACAAGCTCCTCGAGCTCGTGGATGCCGCCATCCGTGAGGGACATGAGGATCGTCGGGCGGCCGGGTGACCAGGACCCGTCGGGCCGGCGGGCCGGCCGCTCCCCGAACGTCGTGAATGCGGTCGGCACGATTGGCCGGCCGGATCGCTGCTCGAGGTCCATGTGCACCCTGAGCGCAGCCGGATCGGCTCCCAGCGACGCATACCAGGACCGGTTGACCAGCACGACCGACTCGAGCGGGATGGGCTCCAGTATCCGCCGGGCTGCGCCGGCCTTCCACCACCAGTCCCACGGTTCGGTGGCGGGCTCGCCCCGCGCGCGGGCAGGCTCCACGACGGCAGCACGCCAGGCCGCCAGGGCTGTCAGCGCCCAGGTCTCGATGTCGTCCGGCGTGACGCCGAGGGCAGCCGCATTGACCGCGATCGGTGACGCACCGGCATGCCATGCCTCCGCGTCCTCCCGGACGAGGGTCCGGTACGGCGACCGGCCACCGCTCCCGCCGTCCATCGTCCGCCACAGGGGCTGCAGGGCCAGGAAGAGCGCCATCCGGGTGTCGGGATCGGGCTCGACCGCCAGGCGCCCGAGCACCTGCAGCCTTGTCAGGCGTCGCCCGCCATAGGGCAGGCCGTCACCCTGCACTCCGAAGCAGGCCTCGGTGTGCTCCCGCAGCGCCCCGGCGCCGCCGGCGAAGGCCGCGTCCCAACCTGCCCGGTCGTCGCAGTCGCCGCCCTGCAACGAGGGCGCCACCGGCAGCACGTACTCGTCGGCGGCGACGATGCCGGACCTGATCGTGCGGTAGGCGCGCAGATCGTCGGCCGCGAGGTCGTGCTCGTCGGAGGGGAGGAAGGTGGAGAGGCGCTGGTGGACCGCGTCTGACGCCACGCGGGCAGCCGGCTCCAGGGCGCCCTCGGGGTCGGCCTCGCCGGTCGCACGGGCGACGTCAAGCCGGTCGCGGGCACCCCGGGCCGCCAGGTATTCGGTCTCGAGCGTCTCAAGGCGGTCGGCAGGGGTCACGGCGCGGATCGTCGCATACGGGCTACCGGGACACCAGCGGTGTGTCACGATCCGGGCATGGAACTGACGTTTCTCGGCGGGGCGCGGACGGTCACCGGATCGCGCCATCTCGTGGACACCGGACGCGCCCGGGTGCTCGTGGACTGCGGCATGTTCCAGGGCGGACCGGACGAGTCGATGCGCAACCGGGTGCCGCTCGGGTTCGACCCGCGCACGCTCGATGCCGTCGTCCTGACCCATGCCCACCTCGACCACTGCGGCCTGCTGCCGCTGCTCGTCCGCGAGGGGTTCGCGGGGCAGGTCTGGTGCACCGCGGCCACCGCGGAGCTGGCGCGCCTGGTCCTGCTCGACTCGGCGCGGCTCCAGGAGGAGTTCGCCAAGCGTGCCGCGCGCCGCGAGCGCCGCGATCCGGAGCGGGCGGCCGGCCGCGAGGCCCGCGACGAGAAGCTGTTCGACGAGGCGGTCCAGCTGGCTGCCGAGGGAGCCGCGTCCCCGGGCGGCCCGGATCCCGAGGACCTGCTGCGCGCCGCCGGTCCCGAGGTGGAGGTGGACCTCGACGGGCCGCTCTACACCGAGGACGACGCCTCGGCCACGCTGCCGCGGCTGCACGCCATCCCGTACAACACCGAGACCGAGGTGGCGCAGGGCGTCCACATCACCCTGCTCGACGCCGGCCACATCCTGGGCTCGTCGATCGTGCGGATGCGCCTCGCCCGTCCCACCGGCGGCCGGGACACGGTCGTGGTCTTCTCGGGTGATCTCGGCCGGCCGGGCACGCCGATCCTGCGCGACCCCACCGCGGTCGCTGAGGCGGACTTCGTCCTGTGCGAATCCACGTACGGGGGCCGGGAGCACGAGGCGGCCGACAAGGCGATCGCGACGCTCGCCGAGGTGGTCAACGAGGTGGCCCGCCGGCGGGGCGTGCTCCTGATCCCGTCGTTCGCGATCGGGCGGACCCAGGAGATCGTCTGGGAGCTGTGCCGGCTCGTGGAGGGCGGACTGGTCCCCCAGCTCCCGCTCTACCTCGACTCGCCGATGGCCAAGGCGGCGTCCGACATCTACCGGGCGCACCCCGATGCCTATGACGAGGAGACGCGGGCGCTCCTCGCCGCCCACCACGCGCCGCTCGACTACCCGGGCCAGCACATCGTCCAGAACATGGCCGAGTCGGAGCGGATCGGACGCTCGAGCCCGCCGTACGTGATCGTCGCCTCCAACGGGATGCTCACCGGCGGCCGGTCCGTCGGCCACGCGGAGCACCTGCTCGACGACCCGAAGGCGACGATCCTGTTCGTGGGCTACCAGGGCGAGGGAACGCTGGGCGGCCACCTCATGCGCGGCGCGGAACGGGCCCGCATCAACGGCCGCGACCTGCCGGTCCGCGCCACGATCCGCTCCATCGACGGCTTCTCCGCGCACGGCGATGAGCCGGAGCTGCTCGCCTGGCTGGGCGGCTTCATCCGCGGGCGACGGCCGGGCGATCCGGGCGTCCCGGGCAAGGTCTACCTGGTCCACGGGGATCCGCCGGCCCAGCAGGCACTGGCGCCCAAGGTGGCCGCGCTCGGGTTCAGCGTCGAGGTTCCGGCCTGGCAGCAGACGGTGTCGCTGGACTGAGACCCTCCACCGGCCCGGCGCCGGTAGCATGGCCGGGTGCCGCTGCTCCTTCTCAAGCTGACCCTGACGCCGCTCCTGGTGGGAGGCGCCAGCCTCGCGACGCGGCGCTGGGGGCCGGCGATCGGCGGCTGGATCGTGTCCCTGCCGCTCACCTCCGGGCCGGTGCTGTTCTTCCTGGCCCTCGGCGAGGGCCCCGCGTTCGCCGCCCAGGCGACCGTGGGCACGCTCCTTGGCCTTGGCGCCATCTGCGGCTTCTGCGCTGCCTACCTGCTGGCGAGCCGGCGCGGCCCGGTTGTGGCGATGCTCGCGGCGACCGGGGCGTATGCGCTGGTCGCGATCGCGGTGCAGCCGGTTGCCGGGGCACCGTTCGCGATCATCGTCGTGGCGGTCGTGGCCGCGCTGATGGGCGTGCTGCGGCTCCTGCCGCCACCGGTCGCCCGGACGTCGCCACGTGCGCATCCGCGCTGGGACCTGCCCGCCCGAGTGATCGTGGGAACCTTGCTCGTGGTCCTGTTCACGACCATCGCGCCGCTGCTCGGGCCGGTCACCAGCGGCATCGTGACCACGTTCCCGGTCTATGTCTCGGTGCTCTCGGTGTTCGAGCACGCGCGGGCGGGCCGGGCCGCGGCGCTCGAGGTCCAGCGCGGGCTCCTCACGGGGCTGGTCGGGCCGGTGGCCTACTACATCGTGGTCCGGGCCCTGGTCGAGCCGGCGGGGGTCGCCGTGGCGTTCTCGGCCGCGGTCGTCGTGACCGGGATCGTCGGGGTGATCGCCCTGCGCTTCGTCCGGGCCGGTACTGCCGGCGCCTCGGCCTCGCTCGCCGACCAGGAGCTGGAACCCGAGACGGTCTGACCCCACCCCACGGCCGACGCTCGGCCGGCAGCGCCCAGCCCTGCTGTGCGCGCGCCGCGCGGCGGCAGCCCGCCACCGGAAGCGCGCGCCCGCTGCTCGGCAGCCTCGCCGGCCCGGTCCGGCTCCAGGTCACGGCCGAATTCGGGCCGGTGGGCCATCGACACGTGGGCACGAAGCGGCGCACCCTCGCGCCAGACCCGACCCGGACGCCGGCACGGCGCGTCCGGGCCCAGACTCGTTGCTGCGCCACCAGAACGCGGAGTCCGGCAATGGCTCTTGACCTTGGCGTCGACCTGTTCGGTCGCTCCTTCCTCACGCTCCGCGACTTCAACGCCGCGGAGATCGAGCACCTGCTCTGGCTGTCGGCACGGCTCAAGCAGGCGAAGCGCGAGTACCGCGAGATCCCGCACCTGGCGGGCCGCAACATCGCGCTGATCTTCGAGAAGGACAGCACGCGGACCCGCATCGGCTTCGAGGTCGCGGCCTACGACCAGGGCGCCCACGTGACCTACCTCGGCCCGAGCGGCAGCCACGTCGGCAGGAAGGAGTCGGTCAAGGACACCGCGCGCGTGCTCGGAAGGGTCTACGACGCCATCGAGTTCCGCGGCTTCCACCAGACCGACGTCGAAGCCCTCGCGACCTGGTCGGGCGTGCCCGTCTACAACGGCCTCACCGATGAGGACCATCCCACGCAGGTCCTCGCGGACCTGCTGACCATCCGCGAGCACGTCGGCAAGCCGCTCGACGAGGTTGCCCTCGCCTATGTCGGCGATGCGCACAGCAACATGGGCGACGAGCTGCTGATCGGCTGCGCCACGATGGGCCTCGACTTCCGCGTCATCGCGCCGCGCGCGGTCTGGCCTCGGCCCGACTTCCTCGCCTGGGCCCAGGACCACGCGGCGGCAAGCGGCGCCCGGATCACCGTCACCGATGACATCGCCGAGGGCGTCCGCGGCGCCGACGTCGTCTACACGGACGTCTGGGTCTCGATGGGGGAGCCCGAGGCCACGTGGGACGAGCGCATCGCACTCCTGCGCCCGTACCAGGTGGACGCCGCGATGATGGCCGCCACCGGCAACCCAGACGCGAAGTTCATGCACTGCCTGCCGGCCTTCCACGATCTCGAGACCGAGGTCGGCCGCAAGATGTTCGAGCGCCACGGCATCACGGCCATGGAGGTCACCGACGAGGTCTTCGAGTCGCCCGCGTCCATCGTGTTCGACCAGGCCGAGAACCGGATGCACACGATCAAGGCGGTCCTCGTGGCGACGCTCTCCTGGGAAGGGTCCCGCTGATGCGCGTGGTGGCCGCCCTCGGCGGCAATGCGCTCCTCCGGCGCGGCCAGCCGATGACGGCCGAGAACCAGCGCATCAACATCGCGGTTGCCGCCCGCGCGCTGCTCCCGATCGCGCTCGAGCACGACCTCGTCCTCACCCACGGCAACGGTCCCCAGGTTGGCCTGCTCGCGCTCCAGAACGCCGCCTTCAAGCCCGACGAGACCTACCCGCTCGACATCCTCGACGCGGAGACGGAGGGGATGATCGGCTACCTGCTGGAGCAGGAGCTGGGCAACCTTCTGCACCAGGAGCGCTCGATGGCGACGCTCCTGACCCGGATCCTGGTCCTGGCGTCCGACCCGGCGTTCATGCACCCCACCAAGCCGATCGGGCCCGTCTACACCAGGGAGGAGGCCGAGCGCCTGGCGGCGGACAAGGGCTGGTTCATCGCGCCGGACGGACCGTCGTGGCGACGGGTCGTCCCGTCACCACAGCCCCAGCGGATCCTTGAGCTCAAGGTCATCGAGATGCTGGTCCGGGCTGGGGTCCTGGTGGTCTGCGCCGGCGGTGGCGGCATCCCGGTGGTGGAGCACGAGGACGGGACGCTCTCAGGCGTCGAGGCGGTGATCGACAAGGATCTCGCAGGAGCGCTGCTCGCCACCTCTCTCCGTGCGGATGCCTTCCTGATGCTGACCGACGTCGACGCCGTCTACGCCGACTGGGGCACGCCGCAGGCATGGCCGATCCGGCGGATTGCACCCGCGCACCTCGACCCGGCCTCGTTCGCGGCGGGCTCGATGGGACCCAAGGTGGCCGCTGCGTGCCGCTTCGCCGAGGCCAACGGCGGGTTCGCGGCGATCGGGGCGCTCGCGGATGCGGCGCGGATGCTGGCCGGCGAGGCGGGCACGCTGATCACCGTCTCGGCGAGGGGCACGGAGTGGGGGACCGCGCCACTGCCCGGGGTCGCCGGCTGATCGGACGGCGACCCACGGCGGGCGATCAGGCCCTCTCGATCAGGCCCTCTCGGGCTCCGGGCCTGCGAGGAAGAACACGGCGACGGCCGCGACGGCCAAGACGATGCAGCCGACGAACACCGCGCCGGTCACACCGCTCACGAATGCCTCGCGCGCCTGCGCCACGAGCACCTCGCCGGCCGGGCCGAGCTGCGCGACGACCGGCGAGGCGGTGAACGCGATCGAGCCCAGCACCCGCTCCGCAGCCTCAGCGGGCAGCTTGGCCACCGCGGGCGCCATCGCGTCACGGTAGCTCTGGTTGAGCGCGGCGCCCAGGATGGCGATGCCCAGGGCACTGCCCACCTCGCGCGCCGTGTCGTTCACGGCCGAGGCGACGCCCTGCTTGCTCATCGGCAGGGCGCTGGTGACGGCGGTGGTCGCAGGCGTGCCCGCGAGGCCCATCCCCAGGCCGAAGACCATCACGCCCAGCGCGAAGAACCAGTACGGGGTGTCGATCTCGAGGCGGCTCAGGAGCAGGAAGCCGGCCGCGGTGATCATCAGGCCCACCGGCGCAACCCGCCGGAAGCCCAGTCGCTGGGCGATCCGCGGCGCGTTGCGCGCCGTGGGGATCAGGACCACCGGCAGCGGCAGCAGCGCGAGCGCGGCCTCGAGCGCGGACCGGCCCGTCACGTACTGCAGGTACTGGGTGACGATGAAGAAGAAGCCGAACGAGGCGAAGAACTGGACCAGGATCGTCAGCGAGCCCGCCGAGAAGCGGCGGACGAGGAACAGGCGCGGGTCCAGCAGGGGCTGCGGGCGCCGCAGCTCCCAGGCGACGAACAGGACGCCGGCGACGAGCCCGATGGCCAGGGCGGCGAGCGTGATCGGGCTGCCCCAGCCCTCCTCGGGGCCCTCGATGATGCCGAACACCACCGCCGCCACTGCGAGCAGCGACAGGACGCCACCGACGATGTCCAGCGCGGATGGCTCCGCGTCCCGCGAGGCCGGCACGAACGCAGCCACCAGGATCCCGGACACGATCGCGAGCGCGACGTTGAGCGCGAAGAACGACTCCCAGGAGAACCACTCGAGCAGCAGCGCCGACGCGACCAGCCCCAGCACGGCTCCACCGCCCGAGATACCCACCCAGATCCCGATGGCCCGCGGCCGCTCCTCCTCCGGGAACGAGGTCGTGATCACCGAGAGCGTCGTCGGCATGATCGCCGAGGCGCCGAGGCCCATCACCATCCGGACCACCATCAGCTGCACCGGGTCGTTGGTGAGGAAGCCTGCCAGGGCGCCCGCCCCGAAGATCAGGAGGCCGATCAGCAGCAGGCGCTTGCGTCCGTAGCGGTCGCCCAGGGCTCCCGCGAAGAACAACAGGCCGGCGAAGACCACCGTGTAGGCGTCCACGATCCAGGTCAGCTGCGTCTGGGTGGCGCCGGTCTCGCGGGCCATCTCCGGCAGCGCGATGTTGAGGCCGCTCACGGCGGAGATCACCGCCATCAGCGACAGGCCCACCGCGACCAGCACCGTCTTCGTCTGGCGCGGGGAGAGGATCTCCGCGCTGACCGTCCCGTCGGGCGTGCCTGCTTGCGTCATGTCCAGCTCCTCGTCGGTTGCGTCGAGTATGAATTCCTCACGTGAGGAGGAATGCTATTCTCCGGACGAGGAATTCGCAAGCGGGGTGCCGGGCGTGAGCAGGACGAGAGGGCGCAGGGCCGGCGGGCTCGACACCCGGGGCGCGATCATCGAGGAGGCCCGCCGCCAGTTCGGCGAGACGGGCTTCGCCGCCACGACGCTGCGCAGCGTGGCCGCCGGCGCCGGCGTGGACTCGCGCCTCGTCCTCCACTACTTCGGCTCGAAGCGGGGCCTGTTCGAGGCGGCGCTGGTCATCCCGATCGACCCCGAGCGCCTGGCCGCTGCCGTCCTGCAGGGCGAGCCGGACCAGCTTGGCGCGCGGGTCGCCCGCCAGGTCCTCCACCTGCTCGACGATCCGGTCGCGCGCCTCGCGCTCATCGGGAACCTGCGGGCCGCGATGGAGGAGCCGGAGGCGGCTGACGTCATCCGCAGTGTGCTCACCGACCGGCTGCTGCTCCCGATCGCGCGCGGGATCGGGGCCGACCACGCGGAGCTGCGTGCGGCCCTCGTCGCCTCAGCGGTGATCGGGCTCGCCGTGGCGAGGCACGTCGTCGCGATCGAGCCGCTCGCGGGGGTTGCCGACGCACAGCTCGAACGGGCCCTGGCGCAGACCGTGCAGGGCTACCTGGTGGGGGTCTGGGCGGAAG
>JBAXFC010000119.1:0-8821 GCA_037140135.1 Chloroflexota bacterium | reverse complement strand
GCGTTGTAGCGCACGAACATCCGCAGGCTGGTGGGCAGCTCCCACAGGTGGTCGATGGAGAGCAGGAGCGTCCGGTTCGGGCCTGACCGGATGAAGGCCCGGTGGAACTTGCGGTTGAGGTCGTAGTACGTCGTTGCGCCCAGGTGCTCGGGATGGCTCATCTCCTGGTGGATCCGGCGGGCCTCCCAGAGATCCGTGGGTGTGATCCGGTCGCGGACCAGCTCCAGCGCCCACTCGACCAGGCGCCGGCGGACCTCGTAGATCTCCGCCACCTCGGTCATCTCGACCGGCACGACCGGGTAGCCCCGCCCGCCGACGGACGCGATGAGGCCGTCCTGGGCCAGCCGGAGGAGGGCATCGCGGAGTGGCGTCCGGGAGACGCCGAGCGCATCCGCCAGCGGATTCTGCGAAAGATGGGCCCGCTCGGGGATGTCGCCGTTCACGATCGCGTCCCGCAGGATCGTGTACACGTCCTGGGACAACATCCCGGGTTCCAGGCGCACGGTGTCCAGGGCCCGGGCCAGGTGCCCCAGGGCATCCTCGTCCATGGTCTCCAGGCGCCCGGCAGGGCGTCCGCGCAGAGCCTGAGCCACGGGGCGGCGAACCTCTCGATGCGACGTGAGACCCGGATGCTAGAGCCTGAGATCGTTGTGCGCAAGGTATTGCATTCAATGAATACGACTGTTACCTTGCGCGCCTCGGCTGTTGCACACCGGTCTCCCGGCGGCGGCACACCGGGACGGGGTGACCGTCGTCAGGACCGGACGCACAGGGAGTCGGGAAGCGCGGATGGTGGAACGGCTGCGCAACATGGACAAGTCTCGGATCGCCCAGCTGGTGGTGGTCGTGGCCGTGTTCGTGTTCCTGTATGCGCCGATGCTGGTGATCGCCCTGCTGTCGGTCAACGACAACGTCGTCGGCGCGCTGCCTTTCAAGGGCTTCACGCTCCAGTGGTACGAGCAGGCGCTCGCGAACACGGACGTGCTCGATGCCATCCGCAACAGCGTCCTGGTCGCCGTGTGCGCGGTGGTGATCGCCGTCGCGTTCGGTGTTCCCGGCGCGCTCATGGTGGATCGCTACAGCTTCCCCGGCAAATCCATCTTCCGGCGCTTCGTGCTCCTGCCCCTGATCCTGCCGGGCGTCATCACCGGCGTGGCCTTCCTCTCGCTGTTCAGCCTGATCCACCTCAAGCTCTCGCTCGGGACGGTCATCCTGGCCCACGGCACCGCCCTGGTGTCCACCGTCCTGACCACCGTGTACGCCCGCTTGCTGCGACTCGATCGCAGCATGGAGGAGGCATCCCGGGACCTCGGCGCCAACGCGCTGCGGACCTTCTTCAAGGTGACCCTGCCCAACATCAAGACCGCGATCTTCGCGGCCGCGCTGCTGGCCTTCACGCTCTCGATGGACGAGATCCCCGTCACGTTCTTCGTGATCGGCCAGGAGAACACCCTGCCGATGTACATCTGGTCCGCCCTGCGGCGGGGGTTCACACCCGAGATCAACGCCGTCTCGACCGTGATCCTGGTGTTCGGGATCGGCGCGGTCATGTTGTTCGCCCGCCTCATGGAAGAGGCTGAAACCGAGACCGTCGGCAACCCCGTGGTTGTCGACGTCACAGGGAGGTAGCACCGGCATGGACGAGCTCGCCAGGCGCGAGATCACTCGACGGCGGTTCCTGCAGGCCGGTGCCGTCGCCGGCATCGGCGCGGGCAGTGCCGCCTTCCTGGCCGCCTGCGGCGGCAACTCCGCGACCCAGGCTCCGACCGCGGCCCCGGCGACTGCCGCCCCCGCGACCCCGGCTCCGAGCGGGGACGCCCCGTCGGTCGCCCCGACGACGGCTGCGCTGCCGGACCTCAAGGGCGTCACGATCAACGCCCTCGTCTGGGAGGGCTACACGGACGACTCGTTCGTGAAGCCGTTCGAGGACGCCACGGGCGCCAAGGTGAACTCGACCTTCATCGGGTCCAACGACGAGCTCGTGGCCAAGCTGCGCGGTGGCGGCGCCGAGCTGTACGACGTGATGACCCCGTCCTGCGACACGGACCGGATCGTGATCGACGCCGGCCTCGCGATGCCGCTCGACCAGGCCAAGATCCCCAACTGGGCCACCTGCTACGACGCCTTCAAGACGGCCGACGCGGTGGTCAAGGACGGCAAGCTCTACGGCGTCCCGATGTGCTGGGGCGTCATCCCGCTGCTTGTGGACACCGAGAAGATCCCGGACCCTGCGGACACCTGGGGGATCCTGTGGGATCCGAAGTACAAGGGCCAGCTCTCGATCTGGAACGACATCTCCACGATCTGGAGCACCGGCATGTACCTCGGCTTCCCCGACGTGTACAACCTCTCGGACGACCAGCTCGCGCAGATCAAGGCCAAGCTCGTGGAGCAGAAGCCGCTTGTGCGCAAGTACTGGTCCACCGCGGGCGAGCTGACCAACCTGTTCGCCAACGGCGAGGTCTCCGCAGCCAACAGCTTCGGCGGCCTGACCTACACGCAGCTCACCGGCCAGGGCAAGAAGATGAAGGAGTACGTCCCCAAGGAGGGTGCCACCGCCTGGGTGGACTACTGGCTCGTCTCGGCGGGCACCAAGAACGCGGACGCGGCGCAGGTGTTCCTCAACTACATCCAGGACGCCAAGACCCAGTCGCTGATCTACGCGGCCACCGGCTACGGCCCCACCAACCAGAACGTGGTGCCGCTGCTCGACAAGGACTCGGTCGCCCTCTACCACCTCGACGAGCCTGACTACATGACCGGTCTCTCCCTCTGGCAGGCCGTGCCCAACCGGGCCAAGTATCTCGACATCCTCAACGCGGTGCTCGCGGCGTGACCGCGCCCGCCATTCACACGGACGGCGCCTCCCTGCCCGGATCCCCCCCCGGGCGGGAGGTGGCCGTCCGCCTCATCGGCACCACCAAGCGCTACGGTGCCCTGACGGCCGTCGACGCGCTGGACCTGGAGGTCCAGCGGGGCGAGTTCCTCGCCCTGCTGGGCCCGTCCGGCTGCGGCAAGACGACCACGCTCCGGATGATCGGCGGGTTCGAGACGCCGGACTCCGGCGCCATCGAGATCGACGGTGTGGATGTCACGCGCAGGCCGCCGGACCGCCGGCCGGTCAACACCGTCTTCCAGAGCTACGCCCTCTTCCCGCACATGTCCGTGACCGACAACGTCGAGTACGGCCTGCGCGTGCGGGGCGTGGACAGGGCTGCCTCGAAGCGGGCGGTCGAGGAGGTCCTCGCCCTCGTCGGCCTCCAGGACGTGGGTGGCAAGCGGCCGCGCCAGCTCTCGGGCGGCATGCAGCAGCGGGTCGCGCTTGCGCGAGCGCTGGTGCTCAAGCCCACCGTCCTCCTGCTCGACGAGCCGCTGGGCTCGCTCGACCTCAAGTTCCGCAAGCAGATGCAGGTCGAGCTCCGGCGGCTGCACCGCGAGGTCGGGGGCACGTTCATCCACGTGACCCACGACCAGGAGGAGGCCATGACCATGGCCGACCGGATCTGCATCATGCGCAGCGGCCGGATCATGCAGATGGGGAGCCCGACCGAGATCTACGACGAGCCCAACAGCCGCTACGTGGCCGGGTTCATCGGCTCCACGAGCTTCCTCGAGGGGACCGTCTCCGCCGTCGACGGCGGGATGGCGGTCATCTCCGTGCCGGGTGCCGGCGACCTCCGCGCCCGCCTCGGGCAGCCGCTGGCCGTCGGTGCCGCCGCCTCGTTCTCGGTCCGCCCGGAACAGGTCGTCGTTGGCGGCGCGGCGACGGGCGACGGGACGTCGGTCACGGGCCGGCTGGTGGACCTGCTGCCGACCGGCGCGGCCAGCATGGCCCGCGTCGCGGTGGGTGGGGCCGAGGTCGTGGCCCAGGTCTCGCGCAGCTTCAGCGCCGCCATCGGCGACGAGCTGGTGCTGGGCTGGGACGCCGTGGCCGCCCGTGCCTTCGAGGGTCCGAAGCAGTGACTGCGGCCCCGGGCGCCCGCTCCCGGTTCGGCGTGCCCGACCGGCTCGCCGGCAGCCGCCGGCTGCAGCTGGCCGTCATCGGCCTGCCGGTGGCGCTCTGGATCCTGTGGTGGCTGGGCGGGTCCTACTTCACGCTGCTGATCCAGAGCTTCTGGGTCACCGACGGGTTCTCGGTCAAGCCGCTCTGGAACCTCGACTCCTACATCAAGATCTTCAGCCAGGACTACTTCCTCAAGACCCTGGCGAAGTCGTTCCTGATCGCGGGCGTCACGGTCCTGGTGGCCACGCTGCTCGCCTTCCCGGTCGCGTACTTCATCACGTTCAAGATGACGAGGCGCAAGAGCCTCGGCTACGTGATGGTCATCGTGCCGCTCTGGGTCTCGTACCTGGTCCGGGCCTACGCCTGGAAGGTGATCCTCGGCGAGCAGGGCTTCCTCAACACGGCCCTGATGAACGTCGGGCTCATCCACGAGCCGCTGACGTTCCTGCTGTACAGCCCGTTCGCGGTCATCCTCACCCTGACCCACATCTACACGCCGTTCATGATCCTCACGATCTACGCCGTCCTGGAGCACATCCCGGCCGCGTACATCGAGGCCTCGCGTGACCTTGGCGCGGGTGGCCTGCGGACGTTCATCCGCGTGACCCTGCCGCTCGCGATGCCGGGCATCCTGGCCGGCGGCCTCTTCTCCTTCGGCCTGGCGGCCGGCGACTTCGTGGCGCCGCTGCTGGTGGGCGGACCCGACGCGGTGATGATCTCGAACATCATCGCCAGCCAGTTCGGCGCGGCCAACGACTGGCCGCTCGGCGCGGCCCTGGCGGCCGTGATGCTGGCGGCGATGATCGTGGTCATCCGGCTCGCGTCCTGGGTCGAAGCCCGCTCCCTCACCTAGGCAACCCCCTCCTGCCGGCAGGCAGGGGACGATCGGACGTATTTGAATGCAGTGTATGCAAGAGCAGAAAGGGAACCCGACGTGACGGAGGCTGCAAGCCCCGGCCGGCGACCGGTCCTCTGCTACACGGATGTCGGGGGCACGTTCACCGACTCCTTCGTGGTGGACGACGCCGGCGACTTCGTGGTCGGCAAGGCACCGTCCACCCCCTCTGACATCGCGCAGGGGTTCTTCGCCTCGCTCGACAACGCCCGCAGCCAGCTCGGGATCGACCTGCCGACGTTCTACTCGAGCCTCCAGGTCATCGGCTACGGGGCGACGACGGTGCTCAACGCCGTCCTCACCCGCCGTGGCGGCAGCCCCGGGATGCTGATCACCAAGGGCTTCGAGGACCTGCTCCTGATGGAGCGCGGCAAGCAGAGCTGGATCGAGCTCGGCCGGACGGACCGCATCCACCCGGTGACCCATCGCCACCAGCAGCCGCTGGTGCCGCGATCCCGCATCCGGGGCGTGAGCCAGCGCCACGACTCGCTGGGCCGGGAGCTGATCCCGCTCTACGAGGGCGAGGTCCGGACGGCCGTCCGGGAGCTGCTCGCCGACGGCGTCGATTCCCTCGTGGTCGTGTTCCTGTGGTCGTTCCTCGACGACTCGCACGAGATGCGCGCGAAGGTCATCGCCGAGGAGGAGATGGCCGCAGCGGGCCGGAGCGTCCCGATCTTCCTGTCCTCGGTGATCAGCCCCACGATCCGCGAGCTGCCGCGCGCCAACGCGGCGACGATCGAGGCCTTCGCCGGGCCCTCCACCCTGCGGGCACTGCGCGAGATCGAGACCCGGCTGCACGAGTACGGCTTCGCCGGCGACCTGCAGGTGATGCAGTCGGCCGGTGGCCTGGCGCCCGCCAAGCACGTGCGCGCCATCGACACCGCCAAGTCCGGGCCGGTCGGCGGCCTGATCGGCACCCGCTTCATCGGCGAGCTGTACGGCTTCAAGAACCTGATCTCGACCGACGTCGGCGGCACGAGCTTCGACGTCGGCCTGGTCAACGACGGCTTCGTCGGCGTGAACCGCGAGCCCACCCTGGGCGGCCTGCTGCTCTCGATCCCGATGATGGAGGTCCACTCCATCGGCGCGGGCGGCGGCACCATCGCCCGCATCGACACCCTGACCGGACGCCTGGTCGTGGGCCCGGAGTCCGCCGGCGCGGTGCCGGGGCCGGTCGCCTACGGCAAGGGAGGGATGGAGCCCACCGTCACGGACGCCGACCTCGTCCTGGGCTATCTCGCCGCGGACAACTTTCTCGGCGGGCGCCTGACCGTGGACGCGGAGGCCGCCCGGGAGTCGATCCGGATCCGCGTCGCGGAGCCCCTGGGTCTCTCCGTGGAGGACGCGGCCGAGGGGATCCGGCGGATCGTGGACGCACGGATGCGCGAGGCGGTCATCGGGCTCGTCGCGCTGCGCGGGTACTCGCTCGAGGACTACGTCCTGCTTGGCTTCGGCGGCGCGGGTGCAACCCACGTCGCGGGCTATTCCGAGGGCCTGCACGTCAAGGCCGTCCTGGTCTTCCCGTACTCCGCCGCCTTCTCGGCGTTCGGTGCGGCGGCCTCGGACTACGAGCACCACTACCACCGCGCGATCAACACCGTCATCCCGCCCGGCGCCGACGACGAGGCCATGACCGAGCGCGGGCGCCGGATCTCCGACGCCTGGACGCGGCTCGAGGAGCAGGCCCGCGAGCAGATGACCAAGGAGGGCTTCAGCCCCGACGAGGTCAGCCTCGAGCACCTCGCGATGGTCCGCTACGGCCGCCAGCTCAACGACCTGATCGTCCGCTCCCCGGTGAGCCGGATCGATGGCGCCGACGGCCTGCGCGCCCTGCTGGCGGCCTTCGAGGACCAGTACAGCCGCGTCTATGCCCACGGAGCCAGGTCGCCCCGCTCCGGCTACGAGATCTACGAGGTGGGCCTCGTCGCCCGCGCCCCCAAGATCAAGCCTCGCCTTGTGCGTCACCCGCTCGAGGGCGAGGATGCCTCGGCGTTCATCACGTCCGTCCGGCCCGCCTACTTCGGTGGAGCATGGCTGGACACCCCGCGCTACCGCTGGCCGTCGCTGCGCCCCGGCAACGTGATCAACGGGCCGGCCGTGGTGGACGACCCGACGACCACGCTCGTGGTGCCGCCCGGTCGCCGGATGCGGATCGACGAGTACATGACGGTGTGGCTTGAGGAGACCGCCCGATGACGATCGAGCTCACGCCGGCGCCGTCGAGCGCCGGCCCCAGCCTCAAGACGAGGCTTGCCGCCCAGGACAAGGTGATCGCCGAGACCGGCGTCTTCGAGCCGGAGCTGCAGCTCAAGCTCGCCGATCCGGTGGCCTTCGAGGTCCTGTTCACCAAGATCCACCAGACGGTGATCAACGCGCGCGAGGTCGCGCTCCTGATCTCCGCCTCTCCCGCGACCCGCGAGCAGGGCGAGATCATCTTCGGCCTGTTCACACCCGAAGGCGACTCGGTCGCCCTCTCGTCGGGCCTGATGATCCACGTCCACACGATGAGTCGCGCGATCAAGTGGATGATCGCCAACGACTACGAGACCACGGTCGGGATCAACCAGGGCGACTTCTTCTTCAACAACGACTCGTTCATCGGCGGCGGCCACCCGTCGGACCAGATGCTGATCACGCCCTTCTACGTGGACGGCGTGATCGCGGGCTGGATCGGCGGCCTGACCCACGTGGTGGAGACCGGCGCGGCCGAGCCCGGCTCGATGGGCTCGTCCTTCACCAGCCGCTTCGTGGAGGGGCTGATCCTGCCCTGCCTGCGGGTGGGGACCAACGACCAGCTCAGCCGTGATGCGGAGATCCTGGTCGAGCGCTCGGTGCGCACCGCCGTTCCGTGGCTGACCGACAACCGGGCCAAGCTGACCGGAATCAAGCTGATCCGCGATGCGATGGAGCAGCTGATCAACGACATCGGCGCGGAGCGGTACCACAAGCTGTCGCGCGAGTACATCGAGGACACGCTGCGGGCCTCGCGTGAGAAGGTCCGCCGCTTCCTGCACCCCGGCCGCTACCGCGACGTCGCCTGGCGCGGCGTCTCGCTGGTCGGGCAGGAGTCGCTGATGCAGGCGCCCTGCGAGCTGACCGTGACCCGCGAGGGCCGGATCATCCTCGACTACGACGGCGTGCCGTCGGCGCGGCGCCAGCCGTTCCAGGGGACCCTGCCGCTGTTCGAGGGCATGCTCTTCAACGCCCTCATCCAGAACGTGTTCTACGACCTGCGCTACAACGACGGGACCTTCCTCGCGGTCGAGCTCAACGTGCCCGAGGGAACGGCCTGCAACCCCACCGACATCTTCCTGCCCACCACGCTCTGGGGACCGGCCTACGCCGGCCTCCAGTCGCTGGGCTCGTGCGTGGCCCGCGCGTACTTCGCCAACGGCTACGTCGAGGAGGCGCACGCGTCGGGCCCGCTGACGTCGGGCAACCTCGTGGGCGGCTTCGACCAGTACGGCCGGCCCGTCGGCGGGCAGTGCTTCGAGTTCGCCTCGTCGGGCATGTACGCCACGGCGTTCATGGACGGCCTGGACTCCGCCTTCAGCGACTTCAACGCCGAGGGCGACATGGGCGACGCCGAGGTCTGGGAGCAGGGCATGCCCCAGGTCTGGCTGTCGCGCGAGATCCGCAAGGACGGCGGCGGCTTCGGCCGGTACCGCGGCGGCAACGGGATCCACTCGCTCTACATGGCGCCCGAGGGTGCCCGGATCGAGATGGGCTCCTTCGGGTCTCCGCCCATCTTCTCCACCACCGGGATGATGGGTGGCTACCCGGCACCGCCGCTGCGGACCTACATCGGCCGCGGCAGCAACATCCGAGCGCTCATCGACAGTGGCTCGGAGCTGCCCAACGGCGAGGGCCTCGATCCTGCCGAGCCCGCGTTCGTGAAGGCGATCGACGCCGACTGGGAGCTG
>JBAXFC010000118.1:0-8822 GCA_037140135.1 Chloroflexota bacterium | reverse complement strand
ACGCCGGAGCAGATCATCGCGGTCGTGCGCGGCATCAAGGGCATCGAGTCGGTGAAGGCGCTCGGCGGCGAGGGACGGAACTGGGGGGTCGACGTCGAGGTCGCCCGCGTCGCCCAGGTGTTCATCGTGGACGCGAGTCTCCGCGAGCAGCTCGAGGCCGAGGTCCGCAATGAGATCCGCCTGCGGAGCGATCGCTCCAACCTCCAGGCGCGCGAGGAGGTCCGCCTCGCGGAGCTCGGGTCCGAGAGCCGGGTCAAGGAGCAGCAGCTCGCCGCCGATCGGGAGACGATCCGGCGCGACGAGGAGCTCGAGATGACGCGCGTCGCCCGCCAGCGGCGGATGGAGACCGAGGCCCTCGCGACCAGACAGGCCTCGCTGCTCCTCGAGCAGCAGCAGTTGCTCGCCGAGCTCGAGGCCGAGCAGGCCCGGATCACGGCCGAGGAGCCGGTGCGCCGCCTGCGGATCACCAAGGAGCGGGAGCTTCTTGCCGCCGAGCTCGAGGTCCGGCGGCTCCAGCGCGAGGTCCGCCAGCTCGACGTGGAGACCGAGCTCGTCATGGACAGGGCCCGCCAGGCGATGCGGGCGGAGATCCTGCCGCTCGAGCAGGCGCCCCGGATCGTGGAAGCCGCCTCGCACGTCCTGCAGGGCTCCCACCTGTCCGTCTACGGCGACGATGCCATGGTGCTCGGCCGGCTGGCCCCGTTGTTCGACCTCATCTCGCGCTCAGTCCGGCAAGCCGTTCCGGAAGCCGGACCCGCGACGCCCGAGCAGATGCCCCTCGAGACCGCCGTCGCGGGATAGGGCCGGTCCCGGTCCCACCCCTCGATCCCCCGGCCGCCCGGACTCACCGTCGGGCGGCCGGGCATATGCTCGTGGCCGGAGCGCAGGGCGACCCACCGCCGGCTCCGCCATCGGAGACAGACGTTGTTCGGGTTCCTCAAGAAGCTCACCGCCGGCACCCCATCCATCGACGTGGCCGAGCTCGACGCCAGGCTCACCGCGGGCGAGGTCCGCCTCCTCGACGTCCGCGAGCCCAACGAGTTCAAGGACGGTCATGTGCCGGGCGCGGTCAACGTCTCCATGCGCCGGCTTCCCGACCAGGTGGGCAAGCTCAAGAAGGACAAGCCGTACGCGGTGATCTGCGAGAGCGGCAGCCGGAGCAACAGCGCCACGGGCTACCTCCTCGAGCAGGGGTTCGAGGGCGTGGTCTCCGTGCGCGGCGGGACCAGTGCCTGGCGCCGCAGCGGCCGCAAGATCAGCCGCTGAGGTCGGCCGGCACGGCCCCGTGGGCGCTACCGTCTCCCGGATGAACCCCACGCGACGCACGCTCCTCTTCGACGGCGACGACACGCTGTGGGACAACAACGTCCACTTCGAACGGGCGATCCTGGCCTGGCTCGACGTCGTGGCCGACGAGGGCTCCAGGTGGTCGGCCGAGGCCGCGCGGGCGGAGCTCGACCGGATCGAGGAGTCCAACTTCGAACACGGGGGCGTGGGCAAGGCGAGGTTCGGGATCCACATGCGGCTGGCCGCGGAAGTGGTCGTGCCTGCCCCTTCCGTGGCGGGGGCGCTGGCCCGCATCGACGGGATCCTCGCGGCGATGCCCACGACGGAGGTCCACCCGTTCCCCGGCGTGCCGGAGGTCCTCGCCCGCCTCGGCGAGCGGCATACCCTGGGACTCGTGACACGCGGCGACCCGGCCGAGCAGTGGGCCAAGATCGACGCCTCGGGCCTGCGCGACCGCTTCGCCCGCATCGCCGTGGTCGCCCACAAGAACCGCGAGACATACCGGGGCCTGGTCGAGGCATGGCGGCTGGATCCGGCTCGGACCTGGATGATCGGCAACTCGCCTCGCTCGGACATCGCGCCCGCGCGGGCCGCCGGCCTGCGGGCCGTCCTCGTGACCCACGCCTCGTCGTGGCATCTCGAGCACATCGAGCTCGACCCGGCCGATGACGGGGTGCGATCGATCGCCCGGTTCGAGGAGCTGGAGACGCTCTTCGCCTGAGGCGACCGCGGGCGCCGGGAGCCGGGCGTCAGCCCGGCCCAGACCAGGGGAGGGACGCCTCCCGGGCCGCCGCGGGGCCGCTCGTGGGCCGCCCCTGCAGCGGCGCGCCCGCGTACTCCGGTTGCGCGTCGGGGCTGCGGGCCGTTCGGCTCACGATTGCCCATCCTGCGCGGGCCGCTCGGCACCCCGGAACCCACTGGACCGGCCCCGCCGCCCAACAGATGGCCCTTGCCCCTCTGCCGGGCCGCTCACTAGGCTCAAGGGACCGCCGTGCGTCCTGCCGGCAACGTCCTCTGCCCGGCTCCATGGAGCACGGCCTCCGCATGGAGATCGCGATGGCCGCGCAGTTGATGTCGTTGCCGCGTGTCGATGACCAGGACCTCGTGGACCGGATCATCGCCGAGCACATGGGCCGTCCAGGAGCCCTGCTCGGGATCCTGGAGCGGCTCCAGGACCACGATCGCCACAAGTACCTGCCGATCGGGACGCTCGAGTACGTGGCCTTCCGGACGGGGATCCCGCAGGCGCAGGTCTACAGCGTCGCGACCTTCTTCGCCCTCTTCAACCTCGACCCGCAGGGCCTCCACACGGTGGCCATCTGCCGCGGCACCGCCTGCCACACGCGTGGCTCGCGCGCCCTCCTGGAGCGCGTGAAGCTCCAGCTCGGCCTCGAGGACGCGCCCGGCGGCGCCGACAAGCTCACCCTCACCACGCCCGACCGGCGGTTCACGGTCCGGACCGTCGCCTGCTTCGGCCAGTGCGCCCTGGCGCCGGTGGTGGAGGTTGACCACGCGATCCGGGGGCATGTGAAGGAGCAGGCCCTCATCCGCGAGGTCGAAGGCCTGCGGAAGGAGGCCTCGCGGTGAGGATCGGGGATATCGCCGCCTTCTCGACCGTCCGGGAAGCAGGCCTTGCCAAGCTGCTGCCGTCGCGCCCGCGGATCGCCGTGGGGATGGGGACCTGCGGGTCCGGCAACGGCGCCGAGTCCGTGTACCACGCCTTCGCGTCGGCGATCGATTCGCGCGGCCTCGCCATCTCGCTGGCTCCGGTCGGCTGCTTCGGCTTCTGCGCCGAGGAGCCGCTGGTCAACGTCTGGATCCCGGGCCGGCCGCTGCTCATCCTGCGCCAGGTCCAGGCCCACCACGTGGACGCCATCCTCAACAGCGTCGGCCACGGCGAGCTGCCGCCCGCCGAGACCATCCTGTGCAAGATCGAGGAGTGGGACCACCTCACCGGCCACGTGAAGTACGGCACCGGCTACCCGGACGTGCCCGACTGGCACGAGGTCCCGTTCTTCCACGGGCAGGTCAAGATCGTCCTGCGCAACTGCGGCCTGATCAATCCCGACGACATCGAGGAGTACATCGCGATCGGCGGGTACCAGGCCCTGTACAAGGTCCTGATCGACCAGAGCCCCGCCGCCGTCATCGAGCAGATCAAGGCGGCCAAGCTGCGCGGTCGCGGCGGCGCGGGCTACCTGACCGGCAACAAGTGGGACTTCCTCGCCAAGGCACCCGGCCCGGAGAAGTACCTCATCTGCAACGCGGACGAGGGCGATCCCGGCGCCTACATGAACCGCAACGAGATCGAGTCAGACCCGCACGCCCTCCTCGAGGGGATGCTGATCGCGGGCTACGTCACCGGCGCGCCGCGCGGACGTAGATGATCCCGCGCGGAATACCCGCTCGCGGTCATGCGCCTCGAGCGGGCGATCGAGGCGGCCCGAGCCTACGGCTGCCTCGGGACCAACATCCTCGGGCGCGGCTTCGACTTCGACATCCAGCTCGTCGAGGGCGCGGGCGCCTTCGTGTGCGGCGAGGAGACCGCGCTCATCGCCTCGCTCGAAGGCCACGCCGGCCGGCCGAGGCCGCGTCCCCCGTTCCCCGCCCAGAAGGGTCTCTACGGCAAGCCCACCAACATCAACAACGTCGAGACCTGGTACAACGTCGCCCCGATCGTCTCCCGCGGCCCCGCCTGGTTCACCGAGACAGGCTCCGCCAAGAGCGCGGGCACCAAGGTCTTCTCCCTCGTGGGCAAGATCAAGAGCACCGGCCTCGTCGAGATGCCCCTCGGCACGCCCCTCTCGGCCTTCATCTACGACATCGGCGGTGGCGGCTCCAACGGGCGCGACATCAAGGCCGTCCAGACGGGCGGTCCGTCCGGTGGCTGCATCCCGGCCGACATGTTCGACACGGCCGTTGACTACGAGACCCTCTCGCAGCTGGGCTCGATCATGGGCTCCGGCGGCATGGTGGTCATGGACGACGACAACTGCATGGTGGACGTCGCCCGCTACTTCATCGAGTTCACCCACTCCGAGAGCTGCGGCAAGTGCGTCCCGTGCCGCGTCGGCCTGGACAAGTCGCTCCACCTGCTCAACCGGATCACCGAGGGCCGGGCGACGCTCGATGACGTGGACTCGCTCGACGAGCTCTGCCGGATGGTCCGCGACACGTCCCTGTGCGGCCTGGGCCAGAGCGCGCCGAACCCCGTGCTCACGAGCCTGCGCCACTTCCGTCACGAGTTCGAGGACCACATCCTCGCCAAGCGCTGCCGGGCCGGCGTGTGCGAGGACCTCGCGCTCTCGCCGTGCGAGAACTCCTGTCCGCTGCACATGAACATCCCGCGCTTCCTGCAGCTCTACAAGGAAGGCCGCCTCGAGGACGCGTTCCTCGCGGTGATCCTGGACAACCCGCTGCCTGCATCCACCGGGCGCGTCTGCCAGCACCCGTGCGACAACCGCTGCCGCCGGGCCGGCATCGACGAGTCCGTCAACATGCGCGACGTCCACCGCCTCATCGCCGACGAGATCCTGCTCGACGACGTCCGCTTCGAGACGATGGTCGAGCGCGTGCGCGAGCGGAGGATGGAGCCCACCGGCCGCGAGGTGGCCATCGTGGGCGCCGGGCCGACCGGCCTCACCTGCGCCTACTACCTCGCGCTCCTCGGACACAGCGTCACCGTCTACGACTCAAGGCCGGCCGCGGGCGGCATGCTCCGCTACGCCCTCCCCGAGTACCGCCTGCCCAAGAACGTCCTCGACCGCGAGGTGGAGCTGATCGAGCGCCTGGGCGTCCGGTTCCAGTTCAACGTCAACGTGGGCGAGGAGGTCCCCCTCAACGACATCGCCCACCAGTACGACGCGGTGTTCCTGGCCATCGGCACCTGGAAGGAGTCGTGGGTCTACCTGCCCGGCACCGAGCTGACGGGCGTGATCCCGGCCCTGCCGTTCCTCGAGGCGGTCTCGCGCGAGGCGCAGGTCCCGGTGGGCAGGAGCGTCGTCGTCATCGGTGGCGGCAACGCGGCCATCGACTCCGCCCGCACCGCGCGCCGGCTCGGGGCCGAGGTGACCATCGTCTACCGGCGCGAGCGACGGGACATGCCGGCGATCCCCGAGGAGATCGAGGCCGCCGAGCACGAGGGGGCGAAGATCGTCTACCTCGCCGCGCCCCACCGGATCGTGGGCGACAAGAACGGCCAGGTCCGGGCGCTCGAGGCGGTCCGCACCCGCCTCGGGGAGTTCGACACCTCCGGACGCCGCAAGCCGATCCCCACCGACGAGGTCATCCGGATCGACTGCGACACGGTGATCCTCGCCGTGGGCGAGAAGGTGGACGCCGACTTCTGCCGGGCCTCGGGCCTCACGCTCAAGGAGGCGGGCACGATCGAGGTGGACCGCTTCTCGCTCGAGACGAGCCGCGAGCGGTTCTATGCCGGCGGCGACCTGATCAGCGGAGCGTCCAACGTCTCCAACGCCATGGGCTATGGCAAGAAGGCCGCCCGCAACATCGACAAGCGCCTGATGGGCCAGAAGCGGTTCACCGCGCTCTGGCCGGAGATGACCTACCTGATGGCGCCACCGGAGTCCCCCGGCGAGAGTGCTCGCCACGTGCCGGCGGAGGCGCCGGCAGCCACCCGTGTCGCGACGTACGCCGAGGTCTCCCTGGGCCTCACGCCCGCCGCTGCGCTGGAGGAGACGACCCGCTGCCTCCGCTGCGACATCCGCAGCACCGAGCGATAGGGGCACGCCGTGACGGAGAAGGTCAAGGTCCGCATCGACGGCGAGGTGGTCGCGGCAACGCCCGGCCAGACGATCCTCGAGGTGGCCCGCGCAAACAACAAGTACATTCCCGCCCTCTGCTACATGGAGGGCCTGTCCACGGTCGGCGCGTGCCGGCTGTGCATGGTCGAGATCTCGGGTGTGGGGCGATTGCAGCCGGCTTGCACCACCCCGGTTGCCGAGGGGCTGGCGGTGGCCACCGCCTCCCCGCAGATCAGCGCCTACCGGAAGATCGCCCTGGAGCTGCTCTTCGCCGAGCGCAATCACGTCTGCGCGGTCTGCGTCTCGTCCGGCCACTGCGAGCTCCAGTCGCTCGCCCAGGAGCACGGCGTGACGCACGTGCGGTACCCGTACGCGTTCCCGCGCCTCGCCGTGGACACCAGCCACCCGCGCTTCGTCCTCGACCACAACCGGTGCGTCCTCTGCTCGCGCTGCGTCCGGACCTGCGCCGAGATCGAGGGCGCTCATGTCTGGGACATCGCCGGCCGCGGGATCGGGTCGCGCCTGGTGTCCGAGCTGCAGCGCCCATGGGGCGACGCGGCCTCGTGCACCAGCTGCGGCAAGTGCGTCCAGGCCTGCCCAACCGGGGCGATGGCCGAGAAGGGCTGGGGCGTGGAGGAGATGACCAAGCAGCGGACGGTCGTGAGCCGCCTGACGACGATGCGGGAAGGTGCGTGATGGACAAGGCCCGGATCGGCACCTGCTGGCTCGACGGCTGCTCAGGCTGCCACATGTCACTGCTCGATCTCGATGAGGGGATCATCGCGGTCCTCAAGAGGGCCGACATCGTGTTCGGGCCGCTCGTGGATGCCCAGGAGTGGCCGGAGAATGTGGACGTCGCGATCATCGAGGGCGCGGTGAGCAGCTCGGACGACATCCGGCTCGCCCTCCAGGCGCGTGCCCGGAGCCGCGTTGTCGTCGCCCTCGGCGACTGCGCCGTGACCGGCAACGTGCCCTCCATGCGCAACGGCATCCCCACCCGCAAGCTGCTCGAGCGGATCTACGTCGAGGGCGCCACGGCCAATCCCGGTGTCCCGACGGACGGCGTGCCCATGCTGCAGAAGCAGGCAGAGCCGCTGCGGGCCGCGATCAAGGTGGACGTCCACGTCCCGGGCTGCCCACCCAGACCCAACGCCATCCTCGCGGTCCTCTCGGACCTGCTCGACGGGCGTACGCCGGACCTCGGCTCCAAGGTCAGGTTCGGATAGCCGCCATGCCCACCACCGAGGCCAGACCCGCCATGCAGACGGTCACCATCAACCACGTCTCCCGGATCGAGGGCCACGCCCGGATCACGATCCACCTCGATGCGGACGGCGCGGTCACCGACACCCAGTTCCACGTCACCCAGGTCCGCGGCTTCGAGAAGTTCATCGAGGGCCGGCCGTACTACGAGATGCCCTCGATCACGTCACGGATCTGCGGCATCTGCCCGGTCAGCCACCTGCTGGCATCGTCCAAGGCGTGCGACGCGATCATGGCGGTCCGCATCCCCACGGCGGCCGCGCAGCTGCGCGAGCTCATCCATTGCGCCCAGTTCGTGCAGAGCCACGCGCTCTCGTTCTTCCACCTGTCCGCACCCGACCTGCTCCTGGGCATGGACGCCGATCCGGCCCGGCGCAACGTGGCCGGGCTGCTCGAGGACCACCCCGACACCCTGCGCGACGGGGTCGCCCTGCGCAAGTTCGGCCAGCAGGTGATCGAGCGCCTCGGCCGCGAGCGGATCCACCCCTCCTGGACCGTGCCCGGCGGCGTCAACGCCGCCCTGGACCCGGCCGCCCGCGAGAAGACGCTGGCCGAGCTGCCGGACGCCTTCGCGATCGTGGACAGGACGCTGGCCCTCTGGAAGCGGTCCGTGGACTCGTTCCCCGACGAGATCGCGTCCTTCTCCAACCTGCCCACCCGCTACCTGGGTCTCGTTGGGCCGGACGGCTCGCTGCGCCTGTACGACGGCAACCTGCGCTTCATCGACGCCGATGGGGCGATCCTCGCGGACCAGGTCCGGCCGGCCGACTACGCCACGTACATCGGCGAGGCGTCCATGCCGGACTCCTACCTCAAGGCGCCGTACTACGTCCCGGACGGCTACCCGGACGGGATCTACCGCGTGGGGCCGCTCGCCCGGCTCAACGTCGCCGACCGGTGCGGGACGCCGCAGGCGGACAAGGAGCTCGAGGAGTACCGGGGGCGCTACGGGCGCATCGTCCAGAGTGCCTTCCACTACCACTACGCCCGCCTGATCGAGGCGCTCTACGGCCTCGAGCGGATGGCCGAGCTCCTCGACGACCCGGCGATCCTCTCGACCAAGGTCCGGGCGCACGCCGGCGTCAACGAGCCCGAGGGTGTGGGGATCATCGAGGCGCCCCGCGGGACGCTGATCCACCACTACCGCGTCAACGACGACGGGGCGATGACCTGGGCCAACCTGATCGTCGCCACCGGCCACAACAACCTCGCCATCGGGCAAGGCGTGACGGCCGTCGCCAAGCGGTTCGTGAACGGGAAGAAGATCCAGGAGGGTGCGCTGAACCGCGTCTCCGCGCTGGTCCGGGCGTTCGACCCGTGCCTCTCCTGCTCCACGCACACGCTCGGGATGGCCGCTGTGGCCCTCGAGCTGCGGGGGCCGGGCGGCGAGCTGCTCGACTGCGTGACCACGGAGTAGCCGGCAGCCCGTCAGCGGGGTCGGGCAGGGTCCGTCGCCGCGGCGTCGAGCAGGGAGCGGACGCGGACGGCGAGGTCGGTGCGCCCATAGGG
>JBAXFC010000117.1:0-8922 GCA_037140135.1 Chloroflexota bacterium | reverse complement strand
ACCGAGACCTGCAACGGGCTCGACGACAACTGCAACGGCACGACGGATGAGGGCAATCCGGGCGGCGGCGGCACCTGCGGCTCAGCCATCGGTGAGTGCCTACCCGGGACGCTCGCGTGCGCCGGTGGCGCGCTCGTCTGCTCGGGAGGGCGGAGCGCCATCGCGGAGACCTGCAACAACCGCGACGACGACTGCAACGGGTCGGTCGACGACGGCGTGCCGACGACGGGCGCGTGCGGGTCGGCGGTCGGCGAGTGTCGGCAGGGCGTCAACACCTGCGTCAGCGGAGCCTTCGTCTGCACGGGCGGGCGCACGGCGGGCACCGAGATCTGCGACGGGCGCGACAACGACTGCGACGGCTCGACCGACGAGGGCAACCCCGGCGGCGGGGTGTCGTGCGGCACGGACACGGGCATCTGCGCGCGCGGCACGACGGTCTGCACGGGCGGCGTGTTGCTCTGCGCGGGCGGCGTCGGTCCAGGCATCGAGAGCTGCAACGGGCTCGATGACGACTGCGATGGGCTGATCGACGAGGGCAACCCAGGGGGCGGCGCGGCGTGCGGGCTGACGACGGTCGGCGAGTGCGAGGACGGCGCCCTCGCGTGCGTCGCGGGCGCGCTCACCTGCGTCGGAGCGACGGGCCCGACGCCCGAGCGCTGCGACAACCTCGACAACAATTGCGACGGCACGATCGACGAGGGCAACCCCGAGGGCGGCGGGGCGTGCGGTGAGAGCACCGGCGAGTGCTCCCCCGGCACGCTGCGCTGCGCGGCGGGCGTGCTGCTCTGTGAGGGCGGCACGGGCCCGACGCCGGAGGTCTGCAACGGCCTCGACGACGACTGCGACGGCGCGGTCGACGAGGGGCTCGGCGTCGGAGCGCCGTGCGGCTCGGACGTCGGCGAGTGCTCGCCCGGAGTGCAGGTCTGTCGCGACGGCGCGGTCAGCTGCGAGGGGCAGATCGTCCCGACGGCCGAGGTCTGCAACGCGCTCGACGACGACTGCGACGGCGAGGTCGACGAGGGGCTGACGACCGGCGCCGCGTGCGGCTCGAGCGTCGGCGCGTGTCTGCCCGGCGTCGAGCAGTGCTCAGGCGGCCGCGTGCTCTGCGTCGGCGAGACGCCGCCCGGGCGCGAGGGCTGCGACTGCCTCGACAACGACTGCGACGGCGCGATCGACGAGCCGCCGGCGACGGGCTCGCTCTGCCCGGCGGGCTCGGAGTGCGTCGAGTGCGGCTGCTCGGGGCTCTGCGAGATCACCGAGTTCGGCCCGCAGTGCGCCGGTGGCCGCGTGCCGTTCATGCGCGGGACCGACTGCTTCTGCGTCACGCCGCGCTGCGACGAGGTGAGCTGCGCGGCGTCCACCGTCGAGGTCGGCGGCGTCACGACCTGCGCGCCCGGCACCGACGGCGTACCGGTCTGCACCTGCAACAACAACGTCTGCACGTTCCCGTGCGAGGGCGTCGTCTGCACAGGCGGCACGGTCTGCCTCCCGGCGACCGGCGTCTGCGTCGAGGACAACTGCCGCGGCCTCGGCTGCCCGGGCGGCGAGCTCTGCGACATCGTGACCGGCGCGTGCGGCTCGGATCCGTGCGCGACCGTGACGTGCGCGAGCGACCAAGCGTGCCGCGCGGGCGTCTGCGAGACGAGCTGCTCGACCGTGACGTGTCCGACGGGCGAGCGCTGCACGCGCGGCGGCCGGAGCGCGGCGGTCTACGGCCGGGGCTCGCCAGCCCGCCAGCCCGCCGGCATCGCCGCGACGAATGCCGCGAGCAGGATGACACCGAAGATCGTCGGGAGGCTGCAATCTCCTCCGGTCAGCATCCTGCCCACCGGGCGCTGATGGCCGCTCCCGGCGAGCTGGATGCCGGTCGCACGGGGAGATCCGCCGCTCCTGACATGCCCGTGGCCATGAGAAAGTCCCCGCCCGGCCGGGGCAGGCGGTGTCGGCACTGCCGGAAGCGGAGCTCCCTCCGTCTTCGGGCGGGCTGCTTGGCCCGCCTGGCTGAGGTCCTGGGGGGGCGGCGCGGGATGCGGAGCGGTGGGGCCGCTCGAGGCGGGCGCCGTCCAGCAACCCCGGGGGCCCTGCCCGCAGCGAGTGACACTCGAGGCCGGTCCACGCCGGATGCGCACCCCTGATGCACACCGCGCGTGACCCTCTTCCCTCGACCTGAGACCCAACCTATGCTTCCGACGCACGATGGTCGGCCTTGCGGCGCGGCCGACTGCATGAGGGACAAGCGAGGGGCGGGGCGTGGCGCGATTACCGGGTCTCCACAGGCGGCTCTCGAAGACCAAGGCGGCGGAGCTTGAGGCTGCTCGCGAGGTGACCATGGCCCGGCTCGAGCACTTGCTCAAGTCGCGCGATCCGGAGCCTGCGCCGATCAGCGAGTCGGCGGACATCGCCGCAGTGGCGGCACTTGACGAGGAGCTCGAGACGCCGGCAGGGGAGGCCGCGAGGGCCGACCTTCCGCGAACGGGTTCCGATGAGGTCGTGCTCGGGGAGGATGCACCGCCCGACGGGGACCTGCGGTGGGCTGATCCGGTGGATCCAGCGGCAGACTCGGACGATGATTGGCCCGTGCCGACGCCGGTCCTGCTCGCACCGGTCCTGCTCGCATCAGGCGGCGGAACGGAGCCCGACGGTGATCACATCCCGGATGGCGAGCAGGGTTGGGACGTGGAACCCGGGCTGGCGCCGGGTGCGCCGGTCGGAGCGGACACGGGTGGCGTCACGCCCGCCGTGCGACGTCGCCGCCGGGCGCCCTCCCGACAGACGGCCGGAGCGACCTCGGCACCCGACATCGCCCCGGCGGCCGTCCGTCCCGGGCTGCCGGAGACACCAGTGGATCCCGCGCCTGCCGCTGCCGTGGCGCGTGCGCCGCGGCGGACGACGCCCGCCGCCGGCAAGGCGACGATCCCAGCCCGCAATCGCCCGAGGCCGGCAGCGCGCCGGCCCAGGACACCGCCGGTCCTGGCGGCGTGCCCATCCTGCGCGCTGCTGCTGGACCCGCCCCCGGCAGCGAGCCGTCGGTGCGCCAGGTGTCGCGCCCGGATCGTCGTCAAACGGGTCACCACCGGCGTGCTGTTCCTCACCGAGGCAGCAGCCGCGGCGTTCGAGGAAGCAAGGCTCCAGGCAGCCGAGTCCGGCCGGCACGCGCGGGTGCGCGATCGGTGGCTGGCGCTGGCCATGGGCGTCGCGGCATCACCGGGACCGGTCGCTCGACTCGCATCGGCACCTGCGTCGGCGGCCTCGGCTGCCGCGGCCCGTGGGCTCTACGCCAGCGCGGCGAACCGCGCCTACGCAGCCGCCCGACGTGAGCGCCGGTGGTCGGATGCGGCGGCCGTGCGGCGAACCCAGGCGACTGCCCTCCACCGTGCCGATGGGGCGTCCGACTCGCCGGGACCCGATGTCCTCGCGGCGTACAGGGATGCCGTGGCGGCCGATCTGCGCGCCATCGCCGAAACCGTCCGCGATGCCGCAATGGTCGGGGCGGATTGCTGTGACGCGTGCCGGGCCGACGCCGGTCTGGTCGCGCGGGCGACCGTTGAACTCAGAGCCACCCGGCTCCCGCATGCGGGCTGCCCTTCCGGCCTGTGCCGCTGCCGCTGGACCGCCGTCCGCCCAGCCCGGCGGCCCGGCCGGTAGGATGACCTCCTGGCCCGCCCGACGGCGGACCGCGCCGAGGTGGCGGAACCGGCAGACGCGGCGGTCTTAAACACCGCTGGGGGCAACCCCGTACGAGTTCGATCCTCGTCCTCGGCACCAAGCCCCGGCAGGCGGACCGGGGCGGCGCGCGCCGCCGACCCGCCGACCCGCGTCAGCGACCGGCGAGCAGCTGCCGCGGATAGGTCGTGAGCGACCTGCAGCCGCCGGCGGTGATCAGCACGGTCTCGCTGAAGGTGAAGCCCTTGACGGCGAGGTACGTGTGGAAGACCTGGCCCTCCTCGAACGACCACGTGCTGGCGGGGTTCGCCTCGAGCCCCTCGGCCGCGTTCGGATCGAGCATCAGCCCCACCGAGTAGAAGGTCTTGTTGGGGTATGCGCCGACGAGGCCCGTGCCGAGGATGCCCTCCCGGTAGATGGTGTCGGGCACGCTGGCGGGCACGCCGGGCCGCACCGTGGCCAGGGCGCGGTCCTGGACCTCCACCAGGCGCTCCGCCATCGCCAGGGCCGCCGCCGGCACGGGAGGCACCACGATCGTGCGCATGAACCGCGCGTGGTAGTGGTTCACGCTGGGAACCACCTCGACTGCGACGAGGTCGCCCGGCTGGAGGATGCGGCCGGTGTAGAGGCCGTGGACGTTGTCGGCCGCCTCGCCCGAGGCGATGCAGATGTCCGGGCGGTCCGCGCCGAGGATGGTGGTCATCGCGAACACGGCCGCGGCCACGTCGTTCTCCGTTGCGCCCGCGCGGCATTCGACGACCGCGGCGTCCATCGCGCGCTCGGCGATCCTGGAGGCCTGCTCGATGTACGCCACCTCGGCCGGTGACTTGCGCAGGCGCTGTCCGGCGAGGCGGGCGCTGACGTCCACGAACCGGGTGCCGGGGAGCTGCATGGTGATGTCCCGGAACAGGGCCGCGTTGAGCATCCAGGAGCGCATCTCGATGCCGACCCGAGCCCCGGCGAGGCCACCGGCGCGAGCCGCGTTGGCCACGATGTCGGCCGGCTCTTGACCGTCGACCCAGACATGGCGGGCCGAGAAGGGCGACGTCCGGTCGAGGTAGGCGACCTCGCTGTGGCGGACGATCACGAGCGGCTCGCCGGTCCGGGTGACGATGGCCGCCTGGAAGGAGCTCGTGTAGCCGAAGGTGTAGAAGCCGGTGATGTAGGTGACGCTCTCGGGCTCGAACAGGAGCACGCCGTCGAGGTTGTCGTCCGCCATCCACCGCCGCAGTGCCGCGAGCCGGTCCTCGAACTCGACCTTGGTGAACCAGGGCGAGCTGCCCGCACCACCGTCCATCGATCCCTCCGCGTCCTCTCCGGAGGCCGGAGCCGCCCGCGAGCCGGCACTCCGTCCTAGCGGCGGCCGAACAGGCCCTTCTTGTCCTTCCTGGGGTCCGCGGCCGACGGAACGCTCGCGACCGGCCCGAGGACCGCGTCGGCGAGGGCCCGGAACTTCTCGGCCGGGAGGGACTTCGGAGCCCCAATGACGACCGGGATGCCCTCGTTGGCCGCCTTGAGGTAGAGGATCGGGTCGTAGGGCAGGTCGGCGGTGACCTTGTGACCCAGGGCGTTCTCGATGTCGGTCCGCCTGAGCAGCTCCCGGGCGAACGCGTTGTTGAGCACGAACACGGTCTGGGAGCCGAGGGAGCCGCCGTCTGCAACCTGGTCCAGCAGCAGCCGCACGGCGTTGAGGGCCGGGATCTCGGGCAGGACCGGGATGATCACCGTGTCGGCGCGACCGAAGACGCCCGCGAGACGGTCGTCCATGGCGGTCCCGGCATCCACCACCACCACGTCATAGGCCTCGGCGGAGCGCGCCATCAGCTGGTCGATGTGCTCGCCGCGGATGAGCCCGGCGAAGGCGGGGGAGGGCGGTGCCGCCAGCACGTGCAGGCCGCTCGGCAGCTGCACGGCGTACGTCCGGAAGAGCTCGGCGTCACGTAGCGCGACGTCGTCCCCGACCAGGTCGAGGATCGTCTGCTTGGGCCGCAGGTCGAGGTGGGACGCGATCTGGCCGAAGGAGAGGTCGAGATCGACCAGGAGCACCTTGCCCGGGTAGCGCGATGCCGCCACCAGGGCGAGGTTGACAGCGAGGGTCGTGGTGCCGACGCCCCCCTTGGGGCTGAACACGACGATCAGGCGATGGGCATTGGGATCCCCGATCGACCGGCCCGCGCTGCCCGTCAGGTGGGCGAAGCCGAGCGCGATGGCGTCCACGCGCGCGAGCAGCTCCGCGGGCTGGAAGGGCCGGTTGATGACCTCGTCGGCTCCGGACTCGAGGAGCGCGATCCGCTCATCGAGGGAGTCGGACTGGGCGATGGCCAGCACGGGGATGCCGGCCCCGGCGAGGGACGCCTTGAGCGGCCCGATGATGTCCTGGGGACGGAGCGGCTCCGGCACCCGGTCGAGCACCACCAGGCTGTAGGACGCGGCGGCCGCGGCGAACTCCTCGGGCCTGGTGGCGATGGTCACGCCATGGCCCGCGGCGGTCAGCTCCTCGGCGAGGCTTGCGACGGCCTTGCGATCCGATGCCAGGATGAGAATCGAGAGTTGCACAGGGCTCCCAGCGACGTGCCACCGTTCGGCACTCGTGATCCGGAAGTCTACACGGGCGGCCGCTCCGGGTCAGGTCGCGGCCGATCCCCTGGCAGGCCGCGGAAGGGGTCCGCCGGTCGAGCCGTGCTATTCTCCGCCAGTCCTTTCGGCCCCGCGCCGGCATGCCGTCAACGGGGCGAATCCCATTGGAAGGAGTACAGCAGGCCGTGCGCCGCTATGAACTCATGCTCGTCCTCCGGCCGGATGTGCCGGATGAGCGGGCCGCTGCGGTCATCGACCGCACCACGCGTTACGTCGTTGCAGCCGGCGGGCAGATCGTCAAGGTCGCGCCCTGGGGCCGCCGTCGTCTCGCGTATCCCATCGAGCGCTACCGCGAGGGCTCGTACCACATCGTGGTGTTCGAGAGCCCGGCAGAGGCGATCCTCGAGCTGGAGCGCAGCCTCCAGATCACCGAGGACATCCTCCGCTACCTGGTGACGCGGGCGATCAAGCCGCTCAAGTCCCGCCGCGACCCCTCTGCCACGGGCGATGCCGATGTCGATGACACGGACCTGCCGCCGGCCGAGGACATCGAGGACGAGGACGAGGGCGAGCGGATCGACGAGTCCGAGAGCGAGGCCGCTCCCGCGGCCATCGACTGACGAGGAGAGCCGGCGATGGCGTTCGCGAAGGCGATGATCATCGGCAACCTTGGCCGCGACCCGGAGATGCGGTACACGCCCAATGGGCGCCCCGTGACCGAGTTCAGCGTTGCCGTCAGCCACAGCAGGCCTGACGGGAACGGTGGCTGGGTCGATGAGGGTACCGACTGGTACCGGGTCACGGTGTGGGGTGACCGCGCCGAGCGCACCGCGGAGCAGTTCCGCAAGGGCAACAAGGTCTTCGTCGAGGGCCGCTTCCGCACCCGCGAGTTCGAGGGCAAGGACGGCCAGAAGCGCACCGCGCTCGAGATCACGGCTGACAACGTGATCAGCCTGGACTCGAAGGCGAGGAGTGCCGACGACGAGGGCGGGTCCTTCGGGGCCCAGTCCGGCGGGTTTGGCGGAGGCGGCGCCCAGGGCGTCCGGCCAACCCGTCAGGCACCCGCACCGCGCGACGCCGACGAGCTCGACGACTTCCCGTTCTGACGAAGCTTCCCGCGGCCTGACCGGCCGCCACGGCGGACCCCCGCCACAACCAGGAGACAGCAATGCCGCCCCGCATGAAGAAGCGCGACGACTACTACCGCGATCGCCGGCGCCGGAAGGTCTGTTCCTTCTGCGCCGACAAGACGGTCGCGATCGACTACAAGGAGGTCAACCGCCTCCGCCGCTACCTGTCCGAGCGCGCGAAGATCGAGCCGCGCCGGAAGACCGGGACCTGCGCCGCGCACCAGCGCGAGCTGTCGGTTGCCCTCAAGCGGGCCCGCCACGTGGCGCTCCTCCCGTACGCCCCGCAGCACCTCCGCCCATAACCCCGTGACCCCGCACGGCGAGCGCCTCGGGGGGATGCACCGCACCCCGGTCACCCCCCGATGATCGCCGGGCTCGTCCTCGTCCTCGGGGGCGCGGCAGCCGGCCTGTTCGGGTCGCTGCTCGGCCTCGGGGGAGGCATCCTGCTCGTGCCGCTCATGACCCTGGTCTTCGGGCTGCCCCTGCGTGAGGCCGTGGCCATCTCGCTGATATCGGTCATCGTGACCTCCAGCGCGTCGGCCGCCGTCTACCTCGAGCGGCACGTCGCGAACCTGCGCCTGGGCATGACCCTGGAGCTCTTCTCGGCCGCCGGCGCCCTGGTCGGCGGCCTTGTCGCGTTCATGATCGACGAGCAGATCCTGGCCGGCCTGTTCGCGGCCCTGCTCACCTGGGTGGCGATCTCGATGGTCCGGCGCAAGGACCCGCCGAAGGCGGGAGCCGCCGCGCCGGTCGAGGCGGCGCTGATCGCGGACGCCGCCCCGTCCACCGCCGACGACGGATCCTTCGCCGCCTCGCTCTCGGGTCCGGGCTACCGCGTCCACCGCATTCCGCTGGGCATGGCGGGCTCCGTCGTGGCCGGTCTCAACTCCGCGCTCCTCGGCGTGGGCGGCGGGATCATCAAGGTTCCCGTGATGCACCTGGTGATGGGCGTGCCGCTCCGCACCTCGACGGCCACCAGCAACATGATGATGGGCATCACGGCCGTCTCCTCCGCGGTGATCTACCTGCTCCGGGGCGAGATCGACCCGTTCATCGCCGGCCCGATCGCGCTCGGCGTGTTCGTGGGCGCCTCCACGGGCCCGCGCCTCGCGCACCGCATCCCGGTGAAGGTCCTGCGCGGCCTGTTCGTCATCGTCCTCGTCTACACGGCGTTCCAGATGGCGCGCAAGGCGCTGGGCATATGAGCGCCTCCACCCCCGGCCGGGCCGACGTCGCCTTCCGCATGGAGGCGGCGATCGCACGGCTGCTGATCATCGGCACCTACGCCGCGATGGCCCTGACCCTCGCGGGCGTGGTCCTCACGTTCGCGTCGGGAACGGACCCGCTGGCCCATGGCGCGATCCCGACCTTCGACCTGGGCCGGATACCCGGGGACCTGCTCGCCCTCAGGCCCGAAGGCTTCCTCTGGGCAGGCGTCCTGACCATCGTCGCGCTGCCGATCGGGCGCGTGGTGGTCGCCGGCGTGGGCTTCCTCGCGGCTCGCGACATGCGCCTCGCGCTCGTGTCGCTGCTGGTGTTCCTGCTGGCCAAC
>JBAXFC010000116.1:0-8943 GCA_037140135.1 Chloroflexota bacterium | reverse complement strand
AGCTCACGCGCGGCACCTGGGACGACGCCGACGTGATCGATTCCCCCGGCATCTACGGCGTCTCCTCGTTCAACGATGAGGAGACCGTTGCCCGCGACGTGATCCTCGAGGCGGACACGGTCGTCGACGTCGTCGACGCCGTACACCTCGAACGCGACCTGTTCCTCACGCTCCAGCTGCTCGACTTCACCGACAAGTACGACCCCGCCACCGGCGCCCCGATCGACTATGCGAGCACCGTCGTCCTCTACAAGGACGGCGCGGAGATCGACCGGCACGTGGTCCGGGTCAACGACCCGCTCCGCTACAAGGACACGACCTTCTACCAGGCGTTCTTCGGATCTGCGGCCGTGATGTCGGTCGCCGATGCGTCGGGCGCGCAGATCGTCACCTCGCGGGGCGTGCCCCTCGCGTGGACCACCACGGCTGACGACCGTCCGATCGGCTCCTTCGACATCCCCGGCACCGACTTCGTCGGCTGGATTGTGGGGACCCTCGGCGCCGGCGACACGACGATCGCCCCCGGCCAGATGCGGGTCGAGCTCTACACCGCCGGCACCGGAACCCTGGTCGCCTCGTCGGTGGTCGACCAGGGCAAGGCGGCCAAGGTCGGTGATCTCACCTTCACCTTCGAGCGCGAGGGCCAGTTCGCCGGCCTCAACGTCGCTCGGGATCCGGGCGTGACGCTTGTCTGGAGCGGGGCACTGCTCCTGTTCCTGGGCTTCGTGATCCGCTTCATGTTCCCGCACAAGCGGATCTGGGGCCGCATCGTCGGACGCCCGAACGGTGGCGCCGTGCTGGGCATGGCGACGCTGACCCAGAAGGACGTCTCCGCCGGCACCGAATTCGAGAAGTTGATCCAAGACATCCGTGCGGCGCTGGCAGCGCCGGCGCAGAGCTGAGGGAGTCCCCACCATGGCCAAGATGTCCGAGTACGCCTTCGTCGCCTCGATCCTGAGCACGGCGCTGGCAACGCTCTTCTACCTGATGTACGCGATCTCAGGCCTGCGCGCCGCCCGCATGGAGACGGCCGGCATGGGCGTCACCTCCGGCGCCATGGGCCTGGTCTCCGGGCCGCGCACGGCCGCCATCGGCCGCTACGCCACCATGCTCGGCTGGCTCGCCACCATCGCGCTGTTCGCCAGCATGGCCTTCCGGGCCGTGGTGACCGGCCACGGACCGTTCGCGAACATGTACGAGTTCTCGATGGCCTTCGGCTTCGGCATCCTCGTCTCGTACATGTGGTTCGAGCGCAAGTACCACCAGCGCATCCTCGCCCTCGTGGCGCTGCCGGTCGCGCTGATCATGATGCTGTACGCGGCCACGATCCCGGCCAACATCGAGCCGCTCGTGCCCGCCCTCCAGAACAACCTCCTGCTCACCGTCCACGTGGCCGTCGCGATCGTCGCCTACGGCTCCTTCGCCATCGCCTTCGCCTCCTCGCTGCTGTACCTGCTCCAGGGCGTCTGGACCATGGCCGCGGCCGGCATGCTGGCCGGCGGCGTCATCGCGGCGGTGGCCGGGGCAATCCTCGGCGGCGTCACCGGCGCCCTCGGCGGCATGGTGACGGGTGGCGTCCTCGGCGGCGTCCTCGGCGGCATCAGCCGATGGGCGGGCGTCGGTGCGGGCACCTCCGAGGCGGCGGGCGGCCGTTGGGGCCTGCCCAAGCCGCAGGTGCTCGACGAGATCGGCTACCGCGCCGTCGTGGTCGGCTTCCCGTTCCTCACCCTCACGATCATCCTCGGTGCCGTCTGGGCGGACACCGCATGGGGCAGCTACTGGAGCTGGGATCCCAAGGAGACCGCGTCCCTGGTGACGTGGTTCATCTACGGCTCCTACCTCCATGCCCGCGTGATGCGCGGCTGGCGTGGCGATCGCGCCGCCTGGCTGCTGGTGTTCGGCTTCGCGGCCACGATCTTCACCTACTTCGGGAACCTGTTCTTCGGCGGGCTCCACAGCTACTCCGGCCTGAACAACTGAGCACGGGCTGGATGAAGGGAGTCGCCAGATGAACGCAGCCGGCATCGCCCGGCCCTCGGACCGGCGCTCTGCCGGCCGCCTGCAGACGGCCCTGGTGATCGGCGTGACGGCGGTCGTCATCAGCGTCGCGGCATTCCTGATCGGCGGCGGCACCGGCGGCGGCGTCACCGCAGTCGAGCTGGCCTCCGGTGCCGCCGCGGCGGCGCGCGTTGTCGGCAGCGTGCCCCCGCCCTTCACGGGCATCACGTTCGACGGCAAGAAGGTCTCCCTGGCCGATTTCAAGGGCAAGCCGGTCTGGTTGACCTTCGGGGCGACCTGGTGCCCGGACTGCCGGACCGAGGTCGCCGATGTCGAGGCCACCTACGAGGCCAACAAGGACAAGGGTCTCGTCGTGCTCGCGGTGTTCATCAACGAGAGCGCGACGGAGATCGGGAGCTATGTCGGGAAGGCCGGACTGACCTTCCCGATCACGGTGGACGAGAACGCGGACATCGCGGCCGCGTATCGCACGATGGGGATCCCGACGCACTTCTTCATCGGCCCCGACGGGACGATCAAGGAGGTCAGGATCGGGGCACTGGCAAAGGACGACATGGCCCGCGCCGTAGCGGCCATCATGAACTGAGGACCCGATGAACGACCCCGAAGCGCGCGACGGGCAGCAGGACGAGGCAGGGGTGCCCCCCGGCTCAACGTCCGAGACGGCGATGGCAGGCGGCGACACGCCGGCAGCCGCCGCCGGTTCCGCCGCGCCCGATGAAGGTGCCGGGACCTCCGGAGCGATCGCCACTGCGACCGCCCCCGACGCCGTCCCTGCGCCCGCCGCCGGGGCCGATGCCAAGCCGCGCAAGAAGCACAAGAAGACCGAGGAGCCGGTCAGGCCGAAGCACCCCTTCTACCTCCGCGGCCGGCACCTCCGATTGCCGCGCTCGCGGCGCGGGCTGTTCGCCCTCCTCCTGGTCCTGATGGGCTTCGGCGGGGTGGCGGCGTTCTCGGCCGTGTCGCTGGTCCAGTGGACGGAGACCGCCGACTTCTGCGGTCGCTGCCACACGATGTCCCCTGAGCTCCAGGCCTACGATGCGGGCCCGCACCGCGACGTCGCCTGCGCCGAGTGCCACGTTGAGCCTGGCATCATGGGCTGGGTCAAGGCCAAGATGAAGGGCACCCAGCAGCTGGTCGAGGTCGTGCTCGGCACTTTCCCGACGCCGATCCCGCCCCCGGACCACGCCGACATGCCCTCACCCTCGGACACCTGCCAGAAGTGCCACTCGCTCGACCAGCGGCAGTTCGTGGGCCTGCGCACCAAGACGCAGTTCTCCGAGGACCAGGACAACACCCGCCAGTTCGTGGGCCTCATGATCCGGCCCGGCGGCGGCAACACCTTCAACGGCGATCGCAGCGTGCACTGGCACGTGCTGCGCAAGGTGGAGTACTCCACGCCCGACGAGGACGCGGCGTCCATCGACTATGTCTTCGCCACCCAGCCGGACGGCTCCGAGGTGGAGTACATCTCCCAGGACAAGATCAACGTCGCCGACAATGTCCTGCCGGACATCGCCGCGATCAAGTCGACCGAGACGTCGAGCACGATGACCTGCTACGACTGCCACAACCGGGTCGGGCACAACATCGCCAACCCGCGCACCGCCCTCGATTACGACCTGTACGCGGGCGTCATCGATCCGAGCCTGCCGTACATCAAGCGCCAGGGCATGCGCCTGCTGTGGGCCACCTACGCCGACGAGGCGGCCGCAGGCACGGCCATCGACGCCCTTTCCGACTTCTACGCCCAGAACTTCCCCGACGTGTCCGAGACCAAGGGAGCCCAGATCACGGCCGCCGAGGACGAGATCAAGGTGCTCTACCGGCTGACCGCGACGCCGGAGATGAAGGTCACCGGCAAGACGTACCCCAACCACATGGGGCACACGGACTTCCCGGGCTGCTTCCGCTGCCACGACGGTGGCCACTTCCTCGTCAAGGACGGGGTTGCCACCAAGACGGTCATCCCCTCCACCTGCGACACCTGCCACACCTTCCCGCAGATCGGGCCGGCCGTGGCCAGCCTGCCGCTGGGCGAGCCTCCCACCACGCACAACGAGAACCTCTGGGTGTTCAGCCACTCCAAGGTCGCGACCGGCATCGATCCCGGTGGCCAGACCTGCGGCGAGTGCCATGCCCGCGACTACTGCGTGAACTGCCACTCCACGGGCGCGGTGACGATCAAGCACGACGAGATGGCCACCAACCACGCCAAGGTGATCCGGACCCAGGGCAACACGGCCTGCGCCTACTGCCACCAGCCCGTGTACTGCGCCCGCTGCCACAAGGAGCCCGTGCTCCCGGTCACGACGCCGTTCTCCGAGGGGACCGATACCGGCTCCGTCATCGAGGACCAGCCCACCGGCGTGACCTACCCGCTCACTCCCCGCAGCTGACTTCCGCCTCGACCGGGGGATCGCCCCGCAAGACACATCCGACAGGCCGCCTTCGGGCGGCCTGTCCCCTTGTCCGCGACGGTCCCATTGTCCGGAAATTGCGACATTCGCGGACCTGTACCGATCGGCATGGGCGCCAGGCCCGCCGCCCATGCACCGGCGGCAGCGGGGCGTTGATCCGACCGTGATGGCAAACCGCCGTCACGGCGTCCGATCTGGACGATCCGCCGCTCAGCAGGGTCACGATCCTACGTTTCCGTAGGGGACGTCCTGCACACACGTAGGTCATGTGGCCCGTGATGGTCACATCCGCGACGGCCACAGTGCCCGCCGGCAGCCCGGTCCGACGGGCCGAATGTACCTATCCGTACATTGCGAGCCGGACTGATCTCCCGACAATGGCCCGATCTGGCCACGAAGCCGCGTCACGTCCCTGTCGCGGGAGGGAAATGGATGGAGTCCGAGCTCGCCCCCCAGCCCGACGCACCCGAGGGACCGCCCGCGGAAGAGCGTGTCGTCGTGCACCCGCCCGAAGACCCGTCACCGGCAGGCGATGATGGTCAGGGTTCCCGCACGACGGGTCGCCGCCGCTTCATGCGATACCTGGGCGGCTTCGCCCTGGTGTCCACGGGCGCCATGATCCTGACGCCGATCATCGGCTTCCTGGTCCCGTCCAAGAGCGGGGCCGCGTCCGGCGGCGGCAAGCAGCTGGTCGGCACGACCGCCGACATCCCGCCCGGCGCGGGCAAGGTCGTCGCCCTCGGCAGCAAGCCCGCGATCGTGGTCAACACGGAGCAGGGCGTCAAGGCCTACTCCGCGATCTGCACACACCTGGGCTGCGTCGTGACCTACAACGACATGATCGGCGCCATCCAGTGCCCCTGCCACGACGGACACTTCAACCCGACCACCGGTGCGGTGGTCTCCGGCCCGCCTCCGAGTCCGCTGCCGGCCATCACGGTCTCCGTCGAAGGCGACCAGATCTTCCTGACGGAGGCCTGAGATGACTGCCGACCCCGCCGCCCGACAGCGGCGCCCCAGCTGGATCGAGCAGCGCACCCGGATGGGTCCGGTCATCAACGCCGCCATGCACGTCCGCGTTCCGATGAGCGCCAAGACCATGTACTTCGGCGGCATCGCCATGTTCCTGTTCGTCATCCAGGCGGTGACGGGCACCCTGCTCTCGCTCTACTACAAGCCGACCCCCGAGGCCGCGTACAAGAGCGTCCAGCTGATCACCAGCGATGTGAACTTCGGCTGGCTCATCCGCAGCATCCACCACTGGGCTGCGAACCTGATGATCCTGTTCGTGGTCCTCCACCTGGCCCGCGTCTTCATGCAGGCCGCCTACAAGTACCCGCGTGAGCTCACCTGGGTCGTCGGCGCGCTCCTGTTCATGGTGACCCTGGGCTTCGGCTTCACCGGCTACCTCCTGCCATGGGACCAGCGCGCCTACTGGGCGACGGTCGTGGGCACGGAGATCGCGGGCTCGGTCCCGTTCGTCGGCGAGACGCTGCTCCTGATGCTCCGCGGCGGCGCCGATGTCACCGGCGAGACGATGGGCCGCTTCTTCGGGATCCATGTCCTCGTGCTGCCGCTCTCGCTGGCCGGCCTGCTCGGGCTCCACATGATCCTCGTCCACCAGCTCGGGCTCGCCAATCCCAAGCGCCCCGAGCCGCGGGTGCCCACCAAGGAGTTCGAGGAGGAGCCGCTCCGGCCCTTCTTCCCGCACTACATCGTGGACGAGCTGGTCGCCTGGTACGTCCTCCTGGCGGTCCTCGTGGTGCTCGTCTCGGTCTTCCCGGCAGGTCTCGAGGAGCAGGCCAACCCGCTCCAGACACCAGCCCACATCAAGCCCGAGTGGTACTACCTCGGTGTCTACGAGCTGCTCAAGCTCGTGCCCAGGATCATCGGCATCCTGACGCCGATCGTCGGCATCGGGCTCCTGGTCATGTGGCCGTTCCTCGACCGCAGACCAGAGGTCCGAATGCGCCGGCGCAAGCTCGCGGTCGGTGGCTTCTCGCTGATCGGCATCGCCCTCGTGGCCCTGACGGTGTGGGGCTATGTCTCCTGATCCCAGCCTCAAGCAGACCCCCGAGATGACCACCAAGACACGATCCTCCAAGCGCATGACCCGTACGGCCCGCATCGCTGCAACCCTCGGTCTGACCGTGTTCGCATGGCTCGGGATCGCCCTCACGGCCTCGGCCGAGGACCCGAGCGCCTCCGCGAGCGCGGCCCCCAGCGCCGAGGTGACGCCTGCGCCGAGCCTCGCGCCCACGCCGTCGCACCCGGTGATCCCGACCCCCGGTCCGTCCGACGACGGCTGGCTGTTCGCGACGTCGGAGCCGAGCTTCGGCCCGCCGGCGGCCACGGCGCCGCCCCTCCCGTCGATGCCGGTGCACACTGCCGCCAACGGCGCGAACAGCTGCTACGACTGCCACAGCGCCGTCAACGACAAGCAGGCGACGATCGCCGCCCAGTGGAAGGACAGTGCCCACGGCAAGGGCGGCATCGGCTGCGCCGACTGCCACGGCGGTGACCCCACGAGCGACCAGATCACCAAGGCGATGGATCCGGCGGCCGGTTTCTCGAAGGCCCCTGACCGCCAGGGAACCGTCGGCCTGTGCGGGTCCTGCCACGCCAACCCGACCGAGATGAAGGCCTCCGGCCTGCCGACCGACCAGTACGCCAAGTACTGGACGAGCGTCCACGGTCAGCGCCTCGTGTCCGCCGGCGACACCCGCGTCGCCATCTGCAGCGACTGCCACGGCGTGCACGACATCAAGAAGGTGTCCGACCCGTCGGCCAAGACCTTCGCGCTCAACATCCCCAAGCTGTGCGCCGGCTGTCATGCCGATGCCCAGCGGATGGCTCCCTACGGCATCCCCACCGACCAGTTCGATGTCTACTCCAAGAGCGTCCATGGCGTCGCTCTCCTGGAGAACAAGGACGTCCGCGCACCCAGCTGCGTCGGCTGCCACGGCTCGCACGACGCGCAGCCGCCCACGTCCACCACGGTGGTGGAGGTCTGCGGCAAGTGCCACACCGCCACCCAGGACCTCTACGGCCAGTCGCGCCACTCGGAGCTGTCCGCCGCGGCGCCCAAGTGCTGGACCTGCCACGGGACGCACGACGTCTCGCAGCCCAGCTCGGCGATGTTCTTCCATGACACGCCGCCCAACTACACCTGCGACACGTGCCATGACCTCACGACCCACAAGCTCCGCCTGGAGCTGAGCCGCTTCGCGAAGGCCGAGGACCGCCGGTGCGACACCTGTCATCACCCGGACTCCGAGATCTACGCCCAGATCCAGGGGATCGCGACCGCGATCACCGGCGCCGAGACGGCCTACGCCGATGCGGATGCCGCGATCGAGCGGGCGGCAGGCTTCGGCATGCTGACCGATGACGCGGACGTCGCGCTGGTGGGGGCCAAGACAAGCCTCATCCAGGCCCAGGCGGCCATCCACACCACGAAGCTCAAGACGGTGGCCGAGCTCTCGGCCGATGCCAGGCAGAAGGCCGGCGACGCGCAGGCCCTCGCCCAGTCCAAGATCGACGAGAGCGTCTTCCGCCGTGAGGCGATGGTGATCGTGATCGGCCTCATCCTCGCCTGCGTCGTGTTCCTCTACATGCTCAAGCGCAAGCTGGACAAGGAGCTCGACTAGACATCCCGAATGTCTTGCGGTGATCCGCCGGCACGCCCGGTGGATCACCACTCCGGAGGAGCCCTACGCCCGCCCGACCCTCACCCGGTCCGAGCGGGCGTAGATGTTGTAGCCGTCCGCGCGCAGGAAGCCGACCAGCGTGACGCCGAGCCGCTCGGCCGCCTGGACGGCCAGGTCCGACGGCGCCGAGACGGCGGCCATGATCGCGATCCCGGCGACGGCCGCCTTCTGGACCAGCTCGAAGCCCGTCCGCCCGGAGACCAGCAGGATCCGATCGTGGAGCGGGAGCTCGCCGGCCAGGAAGCGGCTGCCGATGACCTTGTCCAGCGCGTTGTGGCGGCCGATGTCCTCGCGGGCCGCCAGGAGGTTGCCATCGAGGTCGAACAGGCCGGCCGCATGCAGGCCGCCGGTGGCGGAGAAGGCGGCCTGTGCCTCACGGAGCCGGCCGGGCAGGGTGAGCAGCAGGTCGCCGGGGATCGACGGACCGTCAGGGATGGGCGCGCATCGGACCTGCACCTCGTCGAGGCTGGCCTTGCCGCAGATCCCGCATGACGCCGTGGCGACGAAGTGGCGCTCCGCCACGAGCGACGCGTCGAACGGGCGGCTGAGCCGGACCAGGACCTCGTCGTCGGGGGCGGCCGAGGATGCCGGATCGCCCACCTCGATCGAGAGGATCTCCTCGCGGGACTCGACCAGGCCCTCGGTGCGCAGGAAGCCCGCCGCGAGGTCCGCCTCATGGCCGGGGGTGCGCATGGTGATCGCGACGTCAACCGGCGCCTGGCCGGGTCCGGCGGCACGGATCGCCATCGGCTCCTCGCGGGCGAGGAGCCGATGGCGATCCGTGCCGCCGGACC
>JBAXFC010000115.1:0-8959 GCA_037140135.1 Chloroflexota bacterium | reverse complement strand
CACCCGGTGCGTCCATCAGGGTCTGCCCTGATGACCAAGAGGGCGACGCCCCCTGCCCGGGGGAACCGCGAACCACCGGAGTGCCCGCTACCGGGTGCTCACGCGGCTGCCCACCGTCTGTGCCTCCACGTAGTCCCAGTCAAGGTTGATCCCGAAGCCGGGCGCGTCGGGCAGGCGGTACCGGCCGCCGGCGACCCGCGTGGACATGTCCGTGAGGTGCCAGAAGAACGGGTCCCGCTCCTCGTCGAAGCACTCGGTGAACGTGTGGTCCGGCACCGACGCGAGGAGGTGGGAGCTGACCTGCGGCTCCTCGTGGTGGCCCAGGGCCACGCCGTAGGCGGCGCACAGCCCGGCGGCCTTGCGCCAGATCGTCGGGCCGCCGGCCCACGAGGCGTCGAAGTTCGACACGTCGATCGCACCGTCCGCGGCAAGATCCCGGATCCCGTGGAGCGTGGTCTCGCTCTGGCCGGCGCAGACCGGGACGCCGGTCATCAGGCGCACGTCGCGCATCGCGCGCCGGTCATTGGTCCAGCGGCACGGCTCCTCGAACCAGCGCAGGGCGAGGCCCTCCACGCGCCGGGCGAACTCCACGGCCTGCGCGAGCGTGTAGCCCTGGTTCGCGTCCGCCATCAGCGTGAAGTCCGGCCCCGCCGCCTCGCGGGCGATCCGGAACCGCTCGGCGTCGATGGCCGGCGTGCGCCCGCCCACCTTGAACTTCAGGCCGCCGAAGCCCAGCTCCACGTACCGGCGCACCGTCTGCGCCGTGCCCTCGGCGTCGAGGTGGTAGTAGCCGCCGATGATCGAGATCGGGACCGAATCGGCCACCGCGCCCCAGAGCCGGTAGAGCGGCAGGCCCACCGCCCGTCCGAGGACGTCCCAGACGGCCGTGTCCAGCGCGGCGATCGCCTGGAGCGCGAGGCCCCGGTCCCGGAGGATGTTGTTGGTGGAGGGCTCCATCGCCCGCCAGGCACCTTCCGGGTCACGGGCGCTCCGGCCCAGCAGCGCCGGCGCCAGCTCGTCGTGGATGATCCCGACGATCAGCGCCTGCTCCTCGTCCGTGTCCCCGCTGTACGTCTCGGAGACCACGCCGTCCACGGTGGTGATCCGCACGACGATCGTGCAGCGGTTGTCCATCGAGTACGCCGAACCGGAGAAGCGCCGCCCGAGCGGCGCCCGCAGGGCGATCGTCTCGATCCGGTCGATGACGAGATCCGTCGCGTCGAGGCGGGTGCCCGTGGGCGCAGCAGTGGCCGCGACGCGCGCGCCTGCCCCGTTCGCGAGGTCGTTGTAGCCCATGCTCCCGCCCTTGTTGGTGCCTACAGCTCGCCGGGATCCGTGAAGGCGGTGCCGCCCTGGACGCGCCCCGCGAGCGTCATCGCCTCGCGGTAGACGGCGACGGAATCGTCCGCGCAGATGACCACGAGGTCGCCGGGCGAGGACCGGCGGAGCGCGAGCTTCACGGCCGTGGGCTCGTCGAGGATCTTCTCCACCTTGGCGGCCCGGCCGCGGCCGTCGGCGATTGCAGCCCTGGCGCCCGCCACGACGTTGGCCGCGGACTCACCCGGCGGGCGCCCCCGCAGGCCGCGGTCCTCGCGGACGAGGATCTCGTCGAAGGCCGTGGCGGCCCAGGCGCCGTAGTCGCGCTGGTCCTCGTCGCGCCGGTCGCCCGGGATGCCGATGACACCGATCGCCCGGCCGGTCCGCGTCGGATGCGCCGCCTCCGCGGCGCTCACGCCCAGCACGCCCGGCCGGGTCTGCGGCTCGGTCATCATCCGGTTCACGAAGTCGGCCAGGGCGCGCATGCCGTCCACGTTGTGGCAGTAGTCGATGACCACGCGCGTGCCGCCCACCTCGAGCAGGTTCAGCCGGCCCGGAGCCTGGAAGAAGGACGTGGTGAACGTCCGCAGCCCCTGGCGGATGTCGTGCAGATGGGCGCCCATGCTCCACGCGGCGGCGGCCGCAGCGAGCGCGTTGGCGACGTTCATCCGCGCCCGACCACCGAACGTGGCCGGGATCAGGTGCGTGTACAGCACCGGCATCTTGCGATGGCCGTGCTTGAGGACCACCAGCTCCCCCTGGGCCGTGTCCTCCAGGCAGAAGGCGGCGTTGCCCCGGTTGGTGTGGCCGTCCACGCGGTCGAAGCCGTCCTCGCCCTTGTGCTTGGCCATGGAGAACAGCACGACCCGACCGTCGCAGTGGCGGCCCATCCGGTAGACGAGATGGTCGTCCGCGTTGAGGACCGCGGTCCCGGTGCGCGGCACGGCGTCCACCACGACACCCTTGACACCCGCCAGCTGGCCGACGGTGTCGATGCCGCCGAGACCCAGGTGGTCGGCGGTGACGTTGGTCACGACGGCCACGTCGTTGCGGTCGTAGCCGAGCCCCTCGCGCAGGATGCCGCCGCGGGCGACCTCGAACACGGCGGTGTCCACGGTGGGGTTCTGGAGCACCATCTGGGCGCTCCGCGGGCCGCTCATGTCGCCGCGCTTGATCAGCCGCCCGTCGATCACGATGCCGTCGGTGGAGGTCATCCCGACGCGCTTGCCCATCAGCTTGAGCACGTGGGCGATCATCCGGACCGTGGTCGTCTTGCCGTTGGTGCCGGTGACGGCGACGATCGGGATCCGGGCGGGGGCGCCGGACGGGAACAGCAGGTCGATGACCGGCTTGGCCACGTACTGCGGCTCGCCCTCAGTGGGGTGGGTGTGCATCCGGAAGCCGGGCGCCGCGTTGACCTCGACGATGCCGCCACCGGTCTCGCGGACGGGCTCGGTGATGTCGGGGCAGATGAAGTCGATGCCGGCGATGTCGAGCCCGACGACCCGGGCCGCCGTCTCGGCGATCTCCACGTTGTCCGGGTGCGCCTCGAAGGTGCGGTCGATCGAGGTGCCGCCGGTGCTCATGTTGCCGGTGAGCGCGAGCTTGACGAAGGTGCCCGCGGGCGGCACGTCGTCGAGCGTCCACCCCTGGCCCGCCAGGACCTCGTCGGCCGTGGCGTCCATCCTGATCCGGGTCAGGACCTTCTCGTGACCGATGCCGCGGCGGGGGTCGGCGTTGGTGATCTCGACAAGGGCGCGGATGGTCCGCTCGCCGTCACCGGTGACGCTGGCCGGCACGCGCTCGGCCACGGCGGCGAGCTTGCCGCCGATGACCAGGACCCGGTAGTCCCGACCGGTGATGAAGCTCTCCACGACGACGTCGCCGCGGCGGCTCTGGCGCCGGGTCTCGGGCCAGGCGGCGCGCACGGCCTCATCGTCCTTGAGGTCGAGGGCAACGCCACGTCCGTGGTTGCCGTCGAGCGGCTTGATGACGCACGGGTAGCCGATGCGGCGGGCGGCGCGCACCGCGTCGTCCTCGGCGTCCACCACCTCGGCGTGCGGGACGGGCAGGCCCGCCGAATCGAGCAGCTTGTTGGTCAGCTTCTTGTCCGACGCGATGTCCACCGCGATGCCGCCGGTCCGGCTGGTCATCGTGGCCCGGATCCGCTGCTGGTGGACGCCCTGGCCGAGCTGGACGAGGCTGTACCGGTCGAGACGGATGCACGGGATGTCGCGGACGGCGGCCTCGTCGATCAGCGCCTGCGTGGACGGGCCGAAGGCGAGGCGTTCCGCCGAGTGGATCAGGTCCTCGAGCTCGGCCTCGTAGTCGAAGGCGTGCTCGGGGTCGCCGGGGGCGACGAGATGGTTGACGAGGCGGACCGCCTTGCGGCCGGCCTCGAGGCCCACCTGCTCCTCGCGGAACTCGTAGATGACGTTGTAGCGGCCGTGCTCGCCGGTGCCGCGCGTCTTGCCGTGGCGGACCAGGGTGCCGGCGAGGTTCTGGAGCTCGAGGGCGACGTGCTCCGCGACGTGGCCCACCCAGGTGCCGTCGTTGAGCCGCGTGACGAAGCCACCACGCCGGCCGAGGCTGCAGGCATGGTCGTCGAGGGACGGCATCAGCCGCGTCAGCGTCTCGACGAACCCGGGGATCGTGTTGGACGGGAAGTCCTCGAGCACGCCAAGGTCCACGACCATGCGGATCGACGGTTCGCCGGCCCAGTAGTTGGCGCCGCGCAGGACACGCGTCTCGAGGATGCGGAGCACGGGCTCCGGCTTCGCGGCCGGTGCGGGCGTGGACTCGTCGCTCGCGGCCACGGGGGCGGCCTCGACCGGAGTGGCCGGATCGGCCACTCGCTCGCTGGTCGCCTGGGTCTTACGGGTCCGCTTCCGGGGTGCGGGATCCGCCTGCGCCACCTGGTCCCTCCTCGCGCTGATGGGAAACCGGAGTGTACGCGCCAGCGATCGGCGTGGACTGCCGGTTCAGCCAGGTGCCCACGACGAGGCTCATGCCGTCCGGCTCCACCGCGAAGCCGAGCCCGCGGTAGAAGGCCTGCATGTCGTCGGTGAAGAGGGCCACGTGCTGGCCGGGGACGGTCTCGAGCAGAAGGCGGACCATCTCCGACGCGATCCCCTGGCGGCGGCGCGAACCGGCCGTCCAGACATCGACCAGGTAGGCGTTGCAGACGCCGTCGGAGAGGAGGCGCGCGGTCCCGACGCACGCGCCACCGGCCACGGCGAAGACCCCGGCGTGCGAGGCGCGATACGACGCCTCGAGCTCCGCCGCCGTCCGGCCGTTGTCGAAGTGGTCCGCGGCGAGCGCGGCCTTGAGCGCGGCCCAGTCAACCGCCACGAGGGAGAGCGTGAAGGTGACGTCGGCCGGCAGGACCGGCACGCTGGTCGGGTCCATCGTCCTAGCCGGCCGCCTCGCCCAAGGCCGGCACGATGCTGGTCGGCACCCGGGTGCGCCGGCGCAGGTCGAAGGAGTACCCGGCGGGCAGGCTGTGGAGGACGACGCCGCTGATCATCAGCGGCTTGTGGCCGCGGACCTCCCAGGCATCGGTGTCCGAGGCGGATCCATCGACGACCGTGATCGAGCCTCGCCCGATGACCTCCATGATCCCGTCCGGGGCCACGACGCCCGCCGTGTCCTCGTCCACGCCGAGGCCCAGCAGGCTCGGGTTCTGGGCGATCAGGCTCAGCAGCCGCCCGAGGCGGTTGCGCTGCTGGAAGTGCTGGTCAACGATGACGCCCGGCAGCAGGCCGAGGCCGGCCGCGATCTGGGCCATCCGGTGCTTGGGCGTGGCCCCCGACGCCCCGAAGGCGATCATGTGGCTCGAGACCGCCGACGCACCCGCCGACGTGCCCGCCACGACGGCGCCTTCCTCGAAGCGCTCCAGCATCGCGTCCGCCAGGCGGGTCCCGCCGATCATGGACGCCAGGCGGAGCTGGTTGCCGCCGGTCATGAAGATGCCGGTCGAGGCGCGGACGGCGCGGGCGACGTGCTCGTCGTTGGCCTGCATGCGGGTGCTCGCGTGGAGCGGGACCACCTCGGCCGCGCCCAGCTCGGTGAAGACCGCCTTGTACCGCTCCCCCGCCTCGACCGCGAAGGAGGACGCGGTGGCGATGACGGCGATGCGCGCTTCGGGCCCGCCGGCGAGCGCGACGAACCGCGCGAGGATGACCCGGTCCCGGACCTTGTCCTCAGCGCCACCGATCACGATCACGGTTCCGTTCGCCATGGTTGGCGAGTCTACCCCGGTCGTCGGCGGCGCAGGCCGCGGCGCGCGAGAATGGACCCGATGAGCGCTTCGCCCGCGACCCCCGCGAGACTCGGCCACCGGGCCGGCGTCGTCCGGCGTGCCCTGCGCCGCGAGGGTGCGCGCCTCCGCGACCCGCGGCGGATCCTCGCGATGGCCCTGCTGATCGGCTTCCTCGCCCTGGTCCTCGCGGGCATCGTCGCCCGTGCCGACACGGGCGGCTCGGACGCCCAGGCCTACTGGGCGGCGGTTCGCCTGTGGCTCGAAGGCGGCGACCCCTACCACCCGACCGGGCCGTTCCTGCCCTACGTCTACGCCCCTTGGATGCTGCCGCTCTTCGTTCCCTGGGCGCTCCTGCCGTGGGACGTGGCCTGGTTCGCGTGGCGCGGGGCGACCCTCCTGGTGTTCCTGTGGTCGGTCCGCTGGGCCTACGGCCGCCGGCCGCTGCCCACCGCGGTGCTGATCGTGATCCTGGCCATTCCGATCGGTGCCAGCATCGATACCGGCAACATCAACCTGCCGCTGGCCGTGGCGCTCTTCGGGGCCCAGTTCACCCGTGGCTGGATCGGCGGCCTGATCTGGGGCCTGGCGACCTCGATGAAGTGGGTGCCGGCACCGCTCTGGGTCGTCCTGCCACCCAGGGCCCGCCGCTGGGGACTCGTCTTTCTGGCGATCTCGGGGCTGCTCTCGCTGCTGATGCTGCCCCTCACCATCGTGCAGCTCCAGGCGCTGTTCGGGTTCGGGCACCGCCCGTTCCGTGCCGACTACCTCGTCTTCGTCTGGGCGATCGTGCCCTGGTGGTGGCGGCTGCGGCGGCCATTCGCGTTCCTCCAGCCAGCGGCGTGGCTGGCCACGGGCAACACGCTCGCGACACGGACCCGGCGCTGGACAGCGGCGTTCCGTGCGGATCCGAGGACCACCTTCCGGCGGGCGAGGGACCTGGCGCGGGCCTGGGCTTCCCGGTTCCTGGGCCTCGACGGCCGTGGGGATGCAGGCGACGGGCGCCTGCCTGCCCGCCCTCGCGCGTCGGAGATCGGCGACTGAGGACCGGCGCCGTCACCGGCGCCGGTCCTCCGCTGCGGACGGCGAGCCTCAGGAGGTCGCCGCTCCTGCCGTGACCGTCCGTGCCCGCCGCGGCTCCACGACCGGGCGGAGCGCCACTGCGGCCACCGCGTACGCCGCGACCGCGATGATGAACACCACGCGCGGGCTGAGCGGCTCCTGCCCGGCCCGGGTCACGATGTCCAGGACCACCCCGCCGAGCGCCATCGAGATCGGCGTGGCGGAGCCGGTTGCCACGTTGCTCATGCCCATGTACCGCCCGGCGGACGCGCGCGGGATGATGTCCGTCATCAGTGCCCAGTCCACCGCGAGGAAGGTGCCGTTGGCCGCTCCGAACAGGGCGGCACCCACGATCGCGAGGGGGATGGACGGCGTCAGCGCGATGATCGCGGACCCCAGGGCCCCCACGCCGCAGGCCGCGAAGATCACGGCCTTGCGCCCGATCCGGTCGGACAGCTTGGACGCCGGCAGGATCGCGATGACGTTCGAGAGGACGACGACGATCAGGATGATCATGTACATCCCGTTCGCCTCCTCCTTCGACATCCCGTAGGCGCGCGAGAGGTAGATCACCACGAAGTTGACCAGCAGCGAGCCCGCGACCAGGAACATCAGGCGCGAGACCAGCAGCCACACGTAGGAGCGCTCGCGCAGGATGTCGGTCGCCCACGCCTCACGGGCGATCCTCGTCCAGGACTTGCCCTCGCGCGGCCGCGGCGGCATCCCCTTGCCCACCTTGAGCACGACGGAGAGCATCGTGACCAGCTCGACGATGGCCACGGCGACCAGGGAGAGCTCCATGTGGCCGATCGCCACCGAGAGCGACACGAGCAGGAAGCCCGTGACGTTGCCGACGATCTGCATCATGCCGACCATGCCGCTGGCCATCCCGACCTGGGGCTCCGCGATGAGGTCAGGCACGTAGCCCTGGAAGGGTCCGCGAGCGATGTTGGTCGAGAAGGAGAGCAGGATCATGAACACGGCCAGCATCAGGACCGAGTTGCCCATCGCGATGCCCAGCAGGAAGGCCAGGTCCAGCAGCGAGCCGAAGACGATGTACGGCTTGCGGCGGCCCCAGCGGCTGACGGTGTAGTCGCTGATGTAGCCGATGGTCGGCTGGATCAGGATGCCGACGATGGAGGCGCCGATGCCGATCAGGAACATCGACGTGCCGACCTGGTCGTGGTTGACCAGCTTGTCGAACTCGAGGCGGTTGGTGATGAACAGGCCCACGGCGGCGTCGATGGCGGTCAGGCCCAGCCAGTAGGCGGAGATCCGGAGCAGCTGCACCATCGGCAGCAGGGCCGTGGGGCGCGAGCCGTCCGGGGGTTCGGCCACCGCGGTGGTCACGGGGTTCGCGGTGGTCGCGGGGTTCGCGCTCGGGTCCACGTTCACCCTCCTCGTGCGCCGGCCCGATGGCCGGTCCGGCGCCGGTTCAGCTCCCTCCGCGTGCCTTGGGCGGCCGGGGGAGGCCGGCATCGACAGGTTGTCCGCGCTCATCGAGCGCGATGGTGCTGTGGAGACGTGCAAGGCTCCGGTGCGTTGCACCCTTGGCGGCGTAGCGGAACACGGACCGGTCGATTGAGTACAGGGCGGTCGAGACGACGCCGATCCCGCCCAGCCGGAACGCGAAGACGAGGTTCTGCGGGTTGCCCGCGTAGTGGTAGGGCGTGCCGTCCGCGGCGAGCACCGCGAAGTTGGCCTCGCCGCCGAAGGTGTCGTGGAGCGAGGCGAGCAGGTGGCCCACGGGCTCCGCATCCGACCAGGCGTCCTCGAGCCAGCGCGCACCCACCTCGGTGTCCGCACGGCCCTTGATCCGGCCCTGCCGCAGGTAGCGCCGCCGAAAGGTCTGGTAGTCGCGCAGGTCGCCGTTGTGGCTCAGGATGAACCGGCCCGCCGGATCGTCGAACGGCTGGGTGTCCGCCAGCTGGAGCGTGGACAGCCGGCTGGGGCGGCGCAGGTGCAGGAGCAGGCTCGTGGTCTCGGTCTGGCCGAGCGCCTCCCTGCCCGGGTCGTCGCGGAAGGCGCGCACGTCGCGGTAGGTGTGCATGGCGCCGGCGTCGTCCGTCCAGGCCGCGCCCCAGCCGAAGCCAGCCAGGCCGAAACGCTCAAGGCGCTCGGTGAAGTCCCAGAGGGCGTTGAGGCGGAACGGCTCCGCGGCACGGGCGATGAACTGCTCACACATCGCGCGGATCATAGGCGTCCGCGCAAGCGCTGGTGAGGGGGTTTGCGCCGGCCGCGCTGCGCGTACGCTCGTGAACGATTCGCGCGGCCCGTTCGTCAGGTCGGATGAACGGAGGCGGATCGCATGCTGGGGAGTCT
>JBAXFC010000114.1:0-9008 GCA_037140135.1 Chloroflexota bacterium | reverse complement strand
GCGTCAACCGGTGCCACGGCGTCGACCGCCATGCCGTCACTACGCCGGAACACATCGCGGCCGGTGATCGACCCGAAATGCGGCGGCCGTATCCGGGCCACCCACAGCGCAATCGTCGGACCGACGGTGAGTAGCAGCAGAAGTCCGATCAGCGTGCACATGCCCAGCCGCTGCGCCGCAACGGGCTGCCACATTCGAACCGCGGCGATCAAGCCGCCGGTCGCGCACAGCGTCACCAATCAGCTTACGGCTGCGGCCGGGGCGGCCGCAGTGCCGGGGGTGGGCGTGGGGGCCGCCATGGCGACCGTGGGCGCGAGGACGGCGACCACGAGGAGGCCGCCGAGCAGGGAGGTCAGGTGCGATCGACGCATGCGATGTCTCTCCGATGTGGGGATCTGACACCCATGACAACGTGGATCGCGGCCGGTGATTACACCCCTGGGCGCAATCAGCTTTCGGGCGGCTCGAGATCTCGAGCGTAGCCCGGGAACCGGAAGCGCTGCGTCCGGGCCAGGATTCCGCCGTGGGCCAGCCGCGCAACCGTTGCGGCGGAAGCCGGCTCGCCGGCCACGAGGCGCGCCAGGAGCAGGTCCGCGGCGGTGGCCATGGAGTAGGCACCGCAGGACGGCAGGCCGATGACGGCAGCCCGGCCGACGCGGGCCAGCCAGAGCATGGAGCCGGGGTGGGACGGGACGCCATGTCGGACGACGCGGCCTCCGAGGGCCTCGACCGCGGCGAAGAACGCATCCCCGGGGTCGGTGGACACGCCTCCGGCCGTGAGGACGATCGCGGCCTGACCGGGACCGGGGGCCAGCCAGCCCGACAGGGCGTGGGTCACGGCGTCCACGTCATCGACAACGTAGTCAAGGCCCGCCAGCGTGGCCCCCAGGCCCGTCACCTTCGTCCGCACCGCGTTCTCGAACCTGCCGCGCGTCGCCGCCGTCACGGGCCCCTTGGCAACGGCGGCGATCCGCAGGTTGCGGAAGGGCCGCACGCGAACGATCGGTGCCCCGCGGCCGGCCAGTGCGATCCCCGACTCGAGGATGGCCGCAGGCACCGCATGCGGCGCGATCTTGACGCTCGCGACCAGGTCCCCGGGTGCGACGACCTGGCCGTCGAACACCGTGAACACCTCGAGCGGGTCAAGCCGGTTGAGGCGCTCGAGGGCGCTGATCCGGACGTCCACCACGCCCGCCACGGCGGCCACGAGATCCACGCGTGACTGGACGGGTGCCTGGAGCTGCAGACCGCGCCGGCCGCGGGCGACAGCCTCCGCGAGGCGGGTGGCGGCCTCGTCCTCGTGGACGTCCCATGGCTCGAGGACCAGGACCGGGACGGTCCGGCTGGCTGCCTCGGGATCGTCGACGGGTGCGGCGGCGATCGCCTCGAGATCCGCAGCCGTCAGCCTGCGGCCCTTGGACATGCGCTGGCCCGCGATCACGAGATCGCGGGCCAGGATGGCGCCGGCGAGACCGGCAGGTATGGCGCGGCCGGGCGAGATCCGCTCGAGCCGCACCAGGATCGATGGGTGGGGTGGCGTCAGCCCACGCGGGCCAGCGCCGCCTCCAGGGCCCGGCGTGTGTACACGACCGCCATGGCGGCGCGGTACGCGGCACCCGCGTGGATGTCGGAGTTGACGGAGACCCCGTCGGTGGCATGGGCCGACGCTGCGGCGAGCACCTCGGCGGCACCGGTGGTGCCGATGATCGCGGACTCGACGCCGGCGGCCCGGTACGCGTGGTCCGAGACGCCGGTGATGCCGACGCTCGCCCACTCGATCAGGCCACCCGCGCCCACGATGACGACGGCGGCCACGCCGGCCATCGGGTAGCCGGAGGCCGGCTGCTCAAGTGCGGCATACGCCGAGCCCGCATTGTCGCGGGGCGCCGGCAGGATGATCTGCGTGAGCAGCTCGTCGTGCCGGATCCCGGTCTGGAACGGACCCTCGATGAAGCCGTCCATCTTGACGGTCCGCGTCCCGCCCGCCGACTGGAGTACCAGCTCCGCGTCGAGGGCGAGCAGCGCCGCCGGGAGGTCCGAGCTCGGGTCGGCATGGGCGATGGCACCGCCCACGGTTCCCCGGTTGCGGACCTGGACGTCACCGATCGACGGCACCGCGTCCTTGAACACGCCGTAGTGAGCGGCAGGGGATTCCATGAGTTCGGCGTACGTCGTGAGGGCGCCCACGGAGAGGCGTCCGTCGTCCAGCCTGGTCACCCCGCGCAGCTCGGCCAGGCGGCCGATGTCCACGAGGGTGCCCGGCTGGGCCAGGCGCAGCTTCATGAGCGGGAGCAGGCTCTGCCCGCCCGCGATGACCTTGGCGTTGTCATCCGCGGCGATGGCGGCGAGCGCCTCATCCACGGATCCTGCCCGGGTGTACCCGAAGGCCGCCGGGATCATGCCTGGCCTCCCTTCGCGGCCTGGATGGCGCCCCAGACCTTCTGTGCGTTGTACGGCATGTCGAGATGGCGGATGCCGAGGGAGCTCAGCGCGTCGATGACGGCGTTGGCCACGGCGGCCGTGGATGCGATGCAGCCGGCCTCGCCGACACCCTTCACGCCGAGCGGGTTGACCGGACTCGGAGTGATGGTCTCGTCCAGCTCGAAGTCCGGCAGCCACGATGCGCGCGGGAGCGCGTAGTCCAGGAGCGAGCCGGTCAGGAGCTGGCCGTTGTCGTCGTAGACCGCACCCTCCCAGAGGGCCTGGCCCACGCCCTGGGCGATGCCGCCGTGGAGCTGGCCGTCCACGATCATGGGGTTGATCTTCTTGCCCACGTCGTCCACGGCGACGTAGCGGACGAGGTCCACCACGCCCGTCTCCTCGTCGATCTCGACGAGCGCGATGTGCGTCCCGAACGGGAAGGTGCAGTTGGGGGTGTCGTGGTAGGCCGTCTCGTCGAGATAGGGCTCCATGCCCTCCGGCGTGTCGAACGCGAGATCCAGCGCGAAGGCGATCTCCTGGATCGTCTTCTTCTTGTCGGGGCTGCCCTTGACCCGGTATTCGGCGCCATCGACCTCGATGTCGTCAACATTGGCCTCGAGCATGTGGGCCGCGTACCGGCGGGCCTTCTCGCGGATCTTGGCCGCGGCCTTGATGGCCGCGCCGGTGCCCACGTTGGAGGTCCGGGAACCATAGGAGCCGTAGCCGAACGGCGTGCCCTGGGTGTCGCTGTGCTGGATCACGATGTCGTCCATCGGGATGCCCAGCTCGTGGCTGATGATCTGCGCGTAGGTGGTCTCGTGGCCCTGGCCCTGCGGCTGGGTGCCCATGGTGACGACCGTCTTGCCGGTCAGGTGGACGCGGATGTTGGACGACTCCCACATCGCGGCGCCCCAGCCCTCGCCGACCGCGCCGATCCACTTGGACGGGGCGACGCCGCAGACCTCGATGTAGGTGGAGAGGCCGACGCCGAGGAGCTTGCCCCGGGTCTTCGCCTCCGCCTTCTTCGCGGCATTGTCGGCGTAGCCGGCCATCGCGAGCGCCTTGTCGAGGGCGGGCTCGTAGTTGCCGGAGTCGATGTAGAGCTTCTGGCCGTTGACCGCGGTCAGCAGCCCGGACGGATTGTCGTACGGGAAGGAGTCCGGAGGCAGGAAGTTCCGCCGGCGGATCTCGACCGGGTCGATGCCCAGCTCGTCCGCCACGAGGTCCATCGCCCGCTCCACCACGTAGGTGGCCTCCGGGCGGCCGGCGCCGCGGTAGGCGTCCACGAACGTGGTGTTGGTGTAGACGCCGGTGACCTCGGCGTAGACGTTCGGGATCTTGTAGGGGCCCGACAGGATCCGGGCGTAGAGGGTGGTGGGGATGCCTGGGCCGATGGTCGAGAGGCGGCCGCCGAGGTTGGCGAGCGTCTTGACCCGGAGGCCCTTGACCTCGCCCTCCTTCGTCGCGGCAACCTCGACGTAGGTGATGTGGTCGCGGCCGTGGATCGTGGAGCCGAAGCTCTCGCGGCGTCCCTCCACCCACTTGACCGGCAGGCCGCCGACCAGCTTGCTGGCCCACATGACGAGCGCCATGTCGGCATAGCAGAAGATCTTGGAGCCGAAGGCGCCGCCGACGTCGGGGCTGATGCAGCGGATCTTGTGCTCCGGGATCCCGGTCACGAAGGCGGCCAGCAGGAGCCGCTGGATGTGCGGCGTCTGGCTGGACATCCAGATGGTGTACTCGTCCGTGCCGGCATTCCACCAGCCGATGTCGCCCCGGACCTCCATCGGGTTCGGGATCAGGCGGTTGTTGACCAGCCGCTGGCGGACCACGACCCCGGGGTTCTCGAAGGCGGCGTCCGTGCCGGCCTTGTCACCCACGTTCCACTCGAAGACGACGTTGTTGGGCGCGTTCTCGTGGATCTGCGGGGCGCCGGGGGCGATGGCCTTCTCGGCATCCACCACGGCCGGGAGCGGCTCCCAGTCAACCGAGATGAGCTCCAGGGCGTCCTGGGCCAGGGCCGGCGTCTGCGCGACAACCGCGGCAACACCCTCGCCGGTCCACTTCACGGAGTCCGTGGCGAGGATCCGGGGCATGTTGATGTTGTTCTGGATGCCGCTGGCACCACCCGCCGGCCAGGCCATCGGCAGCGGGTTCCAGGGGATGTCCGCTCCGACGATCACGGCCAGGACGCCCGGGGCGGCCTTGGCCGCGCTGGTGTCGATCGACCGGATGTTGGCGTGGGCGTACGGGCTGCGCAGGATGGCCAGGTGGACCATGCCGGGCAGCTTCACGTCATCGAGGTACCGGCCCTTGCCGGTGATGAGCTTGGGGTCTTCGACCCGCCTGATGCGGGCGCCGAGGACGTCGGTGGTCACGTCGGTCCTCCTCCTATGCCGTCGCTGCCGAGTCGCGCATCGCGCGGGCAGCCTCGCGCACGGCGGCCACGATGTTGTGGTAGCCCGTGCAGCGGCAGATATTGCCCTCGATCGCGTGGCGGATCTCGGTGTCGGTGGGATCCGTGTTGCGCCGGATCAGGTCCGCGGCGGCCATGATCATGCCGGGGGTGCAGAACCCGCACTGCAGACCGTGCTTGTCCCAGAACGCCTGCTGGAGCGGGTGGAGCCGCGCCGTGTCACCCATCCCCTCGATGGTCGTCACGCTGCTGCCGTCGGCCTGGACCGCCAGCATCGTGCAGCTCTTCACTGCCTTGCCATCCACGTGGACCGTACAGGCCCCGCACTGGCTCGTATCGCAGCCGACGTGGGTACCCGTCAGGCCGAGGTCCTCTCGAAGCAGCGAGACGAGAAGCTTGCGCGCTTCAACGTCCGCCTCCCTGTGTTGTCCGTTCACCTCGAGCGCAACGTGCAGCTCGGTCACCAGGACGACCTCCTTCCCCGCCGTGTAGCGGGTCTGACCCCGTGGTCTGCTGTCGGGGTGGATGACGTTGGACCTTGTCTCCTGTGCCGAATGGCAGGGGTTCGCGCATGTTGGCAGGGTTGCGTCCGCGTTGCACGGCGTTTTCGCAGGGTGGTGCGGGGCGGGTGCGTTCGTTTCCCGGGCGTCAATCACTGGGCGTCAATCAGCGGCCGGGGACGCGACCGCGCCCCTGGCGTGCACGACCATCCAGGCGAGCGCGGGGCCAGGGCACGCCGCGGTGCCGGCGAGCGCCGCGATCGCGTCATCGGGGTGGGCGGGGAAGGCGACGCGCAACTGCCGCTCGAACTCGCCCGCCTCCTGCCGGTTCGCGCGCGGGCGCCGCCAAGTGACGCCAGCCGCGCTTCCTGCCGGTCTCAGCTCGCCGCGAGGTCCCGCAGCGCGGCCTCGAAGCCGTCCGCCATCTGCCCGATCTCCGCCTCGGTGACCGTGAACGCAGGCGAGAACTGCAGGCCCACGCCACGGATCGCGCGGGTCAGGACGCCGTGCTTGCGGGCGGCGGTGACGACCGCCTCGACGACGCCCGGGTTGGCGGTGCGCGCCTCGGCGGAGAGCTCGACCGCGGCCGTGAGCCCTACGGTCCGGACCTCGGAGACAAGCGGCGCGGTGCGGAGCCGGCCGATGATTCGCTCCACCACCGGCTCGAGCTCGCGCACGCGGGCCACGAGGTTCTCGCGCTCGAGGATGTCGAGGGTGGCGAGGCCGGCGGCGCAGGCTGTGGCGTGCCCGGAGTAGGTGTAGCCGTGGCGGAAGACGGCGCCCGGGATCGGCTCGTCCCAGAACGGAGCACGCACACGCGGGCCGGCGATCACGCCGCCCAGCGGCACGTAGCCCGAGGTGACGCACTTGGCGAAGGTGATGAGGTCGGGCTCGATGCCGTAGCGGGTGGAGCCCCACAGCTCGCCGGTCCGGCCGAAGCCGGTGATGACCTCGTCGGCCACCAGGAGCACGTCGAACTGGCGGCAGAGCTGCTGGAGGCCCGCGAAGTAGCCGTCGTCGGGCGGGATCACGCCGCCGGCGCCGATCACCGGCTCCGCGAAGAAGGCCGCGATCTCGGCGGCGCGCGCGGCGAACAGGGACTCGACCGCGTCGAGGTCGTTGTGGCCGACGTGGACGATCCCGCCCACCAGCTCGCCGTAGCCAGCCTTGTTGAGCGGGATGCCGGCAAGGGACGTGCCGTACGCGGCCATGCCGTGGTAGCTGTGCTCGCGGGAGACGATGACGCGCTTCTCGGGGCGGCCCATGACGTCCCAGTAGCGTCGGACGAGCTTGGCCGCCGTCTCGACGGACTCGGAGCCACCGCTGGTGAAGAAGACGGCGGCGTCACGGACCGGGGCCGAGGCGGCGATCCGGGCGGCCAGCTGGACGGTCGGCTCGGTCGTGTACGCCCCGAAGGACGAGTAGGCCGGCAGGCGGCGCATCTGCTCGGCGGCCGCATCGGCGATCTCGCCTCGGCCGAAGCCCAGGCTCATGTACCACAGGCCCGCCGTGGCGTCCAGGTAGCGACGACCCTCGGTGTCGGTGATCCAGACGCCCTCTCCCTCGCGGAAGATGACCTCGGCGTCCTTGACGCCGTGCATGTCGGCAAAGCCGTGCCAGAAGCTGGTGGTCACGTGAAACCCTCGGGGTGGATCGGTGGTCTGGGTAGTGTTCACCAGCGTACCCCCGAGGCGTCGCCAAGCGCTGTCACCAGGGCGTGGACGACCGGCCGGCCCGAGCCGGCGGTCCGTCAGGCCGGCGGTCAGGCGTGGGCCACTACGCCTGCGGCGGGCGAGGCATCCGGTCGAGCGCCCGCCGGTCGAGGCCCGCCTCCACCGCCTCGGCGAGCGGCATCACCGCGAAGGCTGCGGCCCGGGCGAGGCCATCGAGCGAGCGTGCCGCCACATCCGGGGAGAGCGAGATCAGCGGCGACGCGTTGGCAAGCCCGATCCGGTCGAGCCCTCGGCCGTTGCTCGAGGCGGCGTACTGGGCGGCCCACACGAGCATCGGGGACTGGTCGGCATCGGGCAACCCGGGTGCGGCCACGAGCACCGCGCACACGATCCCCCGTTCACCGGGCGCCTGGCGGATGAGATACCAGTTGTCGGGGCCGGCGATCAAGTCGAACAGGTGGGACTTGTACGGCGCCCCGAAGATGACCTCGGGCCCCGCGTGATTGGCAGACCCTCCGGCGATCGCGAGCATGGCATGCAGGTCCGGCGTGTCGCGCAGCAGGCGCCGGTGGGCTCGCACGAAGGCCTCGTGCGCCCGCGCGCTCGCCCCGAGACCGACCACGGCTGGTTCCTCGATCACGACGACCGCACACCCGGCGGCGCCAAGCGCGGCCAGTTCCCCGGCCAGCGCCTCGGCGTGACCGAGCGCCTGCCCGCCGACGACATTGAGGTCCGCCCACATGCCGACCTCGCGCATGGCGAGCGTCCACGGGCCCGGGATCGCCTGGGCGACCTGCCGGTCGGTGAGGGCGGCCGTGGCCTTCCACGCGCGGACGAGCATCCCACCAGGGCCCGTGTCCTTGGCGGAGAGCGCGGCGAGCATGGCCGTGACCGGATCGGACCACCGGACCTGACCGTCGGTGACCAGTCCCATGCCCGCGACGACCTGGGCCTCGACGGCCTCCGCCGCCAGGCGGTCGAGGAAGGCCGTCAGCGCCTCCTGCGGCGCCCCACCCGAGCCGACCTGGGCCTCGACGGCCTCGACGGTGGTTCCATCAGCGGTCACGCGGGGCCATGGGCCCCGAAGCATGGCGAACATGGCGAGGATCGTATCGCCCATCCGTGGGCGGGCACAGTGCGAAGAGTGGACGATGGACAGCGTGCTCCCCGCCCCGACATCCCTGCTGGGCCGCCCGGCGGTCACCTTGGTTCCGATCGCGACACCCCTCCCGGCACCGACCGGCGGGTATCATCGGCGTGCCCGTGAAGGATCCGGGCGAGCGGAGGATCGGGTGCGGGTTTCTGAGGACCTCGCCGCGCAGCGTCGTGCCGAGGACGCGGCGCTCCTGGCACGTATCGTCGAGCGGGACGAACGCGCCGTCGAGGCCCTCTACGCACGCTACTCGGGGCCGCTCTACTCCCTCGCCTACCAGGTCACCGGTGCGGAGCGGTTCGCCCAGGACGTGGTGCAGGAGGTCTTCGTCGCGCTCTGGCGGGACGCCTTCCGGTTCGACCCGGCCCGCGGCGCGGTCGCCCCGTGGCTCTTCTCGCTCGCCCGCCACAAGGCGATCGACCTGGTCCGTCGCGAGGCGAACGTCCGCAAGCGCACCGCCGACGTGGACCTCGAGCTCGAGGAGGCCGCCGACGACGTGGACTCGGAGGCCTGGTCGCGCATCCGGCGCGAGCGGGTCCTCGAGGCGATCGAGCAGCTCACGCCGATCCAGCGTGAGGCCCTCGAGCTCGCCTTCTTCGGCGGCCTGACCCACGTCGAGGTCTCCGACCGCCTCGGCATTCCGCTGGGCACGGCGAAGACCCGGATCAGGAGTGCCCTGCTCCGCCTGCGGGAGATCCTTGGCGACTCCGTCTCGGAGCTGCCGGGCGCTGCCCTCCAGGTGGCGGACGCGTGATCCACGCTGCGGCCGAGGAGCTGCTCGCGGCCGGCGCCGTGCTTGACGACCTTGCCCCCGACGAGCGTTCGACCTACGACGCCCACCGAGC
>JBAXFC010000113.1:0-9008 GCA_037140135.1 Chloroflexota bacterium | reverse complement strand
AGGAGATGCTGGACATCGGTCCGGCTCGTCACGAGTCCCTGGTTGACGAAGAACTTCGCGGGCGGTTCGCTCGCCACGACTGGGCTCCAACCTCATGCTCGAAGGGGCTCAGGGAGCGCTCGCCGCGCCGCCTTCCCGGGACGCCACGACAATGGCGGGATCGTAGCCGACCGGCAGGGTTGCAGGAGGGTGACATTCGCATGCCACCTGCGTCCGCGGCAGCGGGACGTGGTGCTGCCCAGGCCCTTGACCGGACGCCGGGCGCCGGGCACGCTCGCGGGGTCGCGACCCGGAGGCGGCCGCAGGAGGAGCCACGTCGGATGCAGAGCAGCGGCAGGGGTGCGGCAGAACAGGGCACCGGACGGCTTCTCCTCGCCGTCGCCGCCATGGTCCTGGTGGCCGCGCTCGTCGGGGCCATGCTGGGCGGGTTCAACCCCTTCGGGCCCGGCGGGCCGGAGGTCACGCCGCCACCGCCCACGCCCACCGAGCCAACGGGGCTGCTGATCCGCTGAATGGGCGGCCGGACCGGCGCGGCCGCGCGCCGCCGGGCGCGATCGGGCGGGCGCCACCGGCGGCACCCGCTTCGCTGGCTGTCACGGGGGCGTCGCCCCGCATGCGACATTCCGCCGATGCGTGACGGCGCCCCAACTGGCTACGGTTCGGGCGGCACGGACGCCAGGCCGGTGGCAGCACCGAGGGCGGCCCGCGCCGGGGAGCCGCGCCGCTCCCGGCCCTGCGTCCCCGGCCGGGATCGTTGTCGCGACCTCCCTCGCATCGCCCCGGCACGCGGTACACGTGTCGGGGCGATGCCGTTTCCGGCGACACGTATCATCGGCCCATGCTGCTCGTCGTCGATATCGGGAACTCCAACATCACCCTCGGCACGGTCGCCGGTGGCTCCCTTGGCGCCGTCCGTCGCGCAGGCACCCACCGCTCCACCACCGCCGACGAGATGGAGCTCCTGCTCATGGGCCTGCTCCGCCTCGACGGGCTTGCCCTCGAGGGCGTGAACGCCGTCTCCCTCGTCTCGGTCGTGCCCACCCAGGCCGCCATGGTCGAGGCCGTCGCCGACCGGCGCGGCATCCCGATCCTGGTCGCTGGCGCCGGCACCGTGCCCATCGCCCAGCGCGTGGACCGCCCGGGCGAGGTGGGTCCGGACCGGATCGTCAACGCGCTCGCGGCCCAGCGCCTGTACGGGGCCCCGGCCGTGGTCGTGGACATGGGCACGGCCACCACCTTCGACTGCGTCGGCCCGGACGGGGCCTTCATGGGCGGCGCGATCGCCCCCGGCCTCAAGCTGGGGCTCGAGGCGCTCGCGAGCAACACCGCCCGCCTGCCGCGGATCGAGCTGCGGACGCCGGACCGCGCCATCGGGCGCGACACGGTGAGCGCGATGCAGAGCGGCACCGTCTTCGGCTACCAGGCGCTGGTCAACGGCCTGCTCGCCCGGATCCGCCGCGAGCTCGCCGACATGACGGGCGTCGCGCTCGACCAGGTGCAGGGGATCCTCACCGGCGGGCTGGCGGCGGAGCCCTGGGCCCGGGACCTCGAGGGGGTCGGGATCATCGACCCGGAGCTCACGCTCAAGGGCCTCGCCATCCTCTATGCCGAGGTTGCCGGCGGCGAGCCGCTCGCCGGGGGGCGCTGACCCGTGCCGGGCCGCCTCGAGGGCAGGCTGATCGGCCTTGGTGTCTGCGGCTCGATCGCCGCGTACAAGGCGGTGGAGCTGCTGCGCCTCCTGCGTGCCGAGGGCGCCGACGTGGTCGTCATGCTCACGCCGGCCGCGGCCACGTTCGTGGGTGCGCTCACCTTCGCCGCCCTCTCCCGCCACGCCGTCGAGACGGACGTCCTGGGGCTCCTGCCCGACCAGCGGATCGGCCACATCGTGGTCGCCGACAGCGCCGATGCGATCATCGTGGCCCCGGCGACAGCCCGCTGGCTGGGCGCGATGGCGAACGGGATCGCCTCCGACGCACCCACGGCGGCCTGCCTCGCGACCGCGGCACCGGTGGTCTTCGCCCCGGCGATGGACGGCGACATGTGGACGCATCGCGCGACGCGCGACAACGTCGAGCGGCTCCAGCGAGACTTCGGCTACCTGATGGTGCCCCCGGAGATCGGCTCGCTCGCGAGCGGCCAGGCGGGCATCGGCCGTCTCGCAGACCTGGCGCTGATCGTGGACGCAGTCGTCACGGCCGTGGCGGACCGGCCGGTCCGCCAGTCGTCCGAGGCGGCCCGGCCCCCGCTCGTGGCCCCGGTCCGGGACCCTGACCTCGCCGGCCGGCACGTGGTGGTCAGCGCGGGCGGCACCGCCGAGGCCATCGACCCGGTCCGCTTCATCGGCAACCGCAGCACCGGCAGGATGGGCGCCGCCATCGCCGAGGCCGCCATCGCCCGCGGCGCGCGGGTCACGATCGTCGCCGGGCGCGTGGAGGTCCCGCTCCCTGCCGCCGCGGCCGTGGTGCGCGCGGAGTCAACGGCGCAGATGCGCGATGCCGTCATCGACGCGGTGATCGACCACCCGGCCGATGTCCTGGTCATGGCCGCCGCCGTCGCGGACTTCCGGCCCCGCCGCGCCGCGGACACCAAGCTGACCCGCGGCGAGGGGCTGACCCTCGAGCTCGAGCCCACCGAGGACATCCTGGCCGAGGTGGGCGTCCGCGCCCGTGACCTCGCGCCGCGCCCGGTGATCGTCGGCTTCGCGGCTGAGACCGGCTCGCTCGAGCGGGCCCCGGACAAGCTGCGGCGCAAGGGCGCGGACCTGCTGGTGGCCAACGACGTCGCCGAGCCGGGCTCCGGCTTCGGGACGGAGACGAACCGGGTCGTCATCCTCGGCGCGGACGGCTCCCGGAACGAGCTGCCGCTGCTGGCCAAGCGCGAGGTCGCGGACCGCCTGCTCGACCGGGTCGTCGCCCTGTTGGACGAACGCGACGCCCGGGCGCACACTGGCCGCTGATCGAAACCCGCACGGCCACACCCGATGAGCGTCCAGAACGAGAACGTCCGCCGCCTCTCCGTCATCGACATCGCCAAGCTCTATGCCGACGGCGAGCGAATCGCCACGATCACCGCGTACGACTACCCCACCGCGGCCCTCGTGGACGAGACCGGCATCCCGCTGATCCTCGTCGGCGACTCACTGGCCCAGGTGATGCTGGGCTACGACACCACCGTCCGGGTGACGATGGAGGAGATGCTCCACCACACCAAGGCCGTGGTCCGGGGCACCAGGCGCGCCATCGTCGTGGCGGACATGCCGTTCCTCTCCTACGCCACGCCCGAGGACGCGGTGGCCAACGCCGGCCGCTTCCTGCGCGAGGGCGGGGCACAGGCGGTCAAGATCGAGGGCGGCGTCCGCAGCGCCCGCACGATCGAGGCGCTGGTCAAGGCCGGGATCCCGGTCATGGGCCACATCGGCCTCACGCCCCAGGCCATCAACACCATCGGCCGGGTCCGCGTCCAGGGCAAGAGCCGGGAGCAGGCCCGCTCGCTGCTCGCCGACGCGCTCGCGGTCCAGGAGGCCGGGGCCTTCTCCGTGGTCCTCGAGCTGGTTCCGGGACAGCTCGCCAAGGCGATCACGGACCGTCTGCGCATCCCCACCATCGGCATCGGCGCGGGCGCCGGCTGCTCGGGCCAGATCCAGGTCATCACCGACGTGCTGGGCCTCGGCGACTGGGTCCCCAAGCACGCCCGCAAGTACGCGGACCTCCACGCGACGATCCTCGCCGCGGTCGCGCAGTACCGCGCTGACGTCGAGGCCGGCACCTTCCCGGGCGACGCCGAGACCGTGCTGATGGACGCCGGCATCCTCGACGAGGTGCTCGGCCGCTCGTCTGAGGACCTGCCCGAGCGCCACGGGATTGGCGACCTCGCGGGCTTCCCGCTCGACCGCGACCTCTAGGCTCCGGGTCCCCGTCCGCCGCATGCAGGTCGTCCGAACCCGCGCCGGCCTCCGGGCCGCACTGGCCGTCGCACCCCGGCCGGTGGGCCTCGTGCCCACGATGGGCTGGCTGCACCCGGGCCACGTCTCGCTCGTGGAGCGCGCCCGCGCCGAGAGCGCGACGGTCGTCATGTCGATCTTCGTCAACCCCAAGCAGTTCGGGGAGTCGGCGGACTTCGAGCAGTACCCGCGCAACGAGGCGCGGGACCTCGCGCTCGCGGAGTCCGCAGGTGTGGACATCGTCTTCGCCCCGACCGTGGACGAGGTCTACCCGGCAGGTTTCGACACGGCCGTCTCGGTGGGGGCGATCTCGCGCCCGCTGGAGGGCGCCGCGCGTCCCGGCCACTTCGACGGCGTGGCCACGGTGGTCGCGCTCCTGTTCTCCCTCGTCGGCGCGGAGCGCGCCTACTTCGGCCTCAAGGACTACCAGCAGGTCGCCGTCATCCGGCGCATGGCCCTCGACCTCGCCCTGCCCACGCAGGTGGTCCCCTGCCCCACCGTCCGCGACCCCGACGGGATGGCGATGTCCTCCCGGAACGCGCGCCTCACGCCGCCCGGCCGGGCCGCCGCCTCGGTGATCCACCGCGCGCTGGCCGCGGGAGCCGCGCTGGTCCGCGGCGGGGAGCGGTCCGGGAACGCGATCCGGGACGCCATGCGCGAGGTGCTCGTCTCGGAGGCCTCGGCGGCAACGGAGTACGTGTCGGCCGCGGACCCGGACACGCTCGTCGAGCTGGCCGCGGTGGACGGGCGGGCGATCCTGTCCATGGCGGTCCGGATCGATGGGGTCCGCCTGATCGACAACGAGCTCATCGTCTAGGGACGACGGCCGGCAGGCCGGCAGGATCGCGCCACGCAGGCGCCCGACCCCTTGCTCAGCCGCGCCGCACGTGCGCCCCGCGCGCGATCGCGATCCACACGAGCACGGCCCCGATCGCGGAACCGACCGCACTCGTCGGGTAGACCGCACCCAGGCCGCCGGCCTGCGCGATCTGCCCCGCGATGATCGCCCCGAGGATGGCGCCGATCGCGAAGGTCGTGCTCGAGAACAGGGCCTGCGCCGTCGCCTGGAGCGATGACGGCACACGCGCCGCCACGTAGGTGGTGGTGCCCACCAGGACGAGCCCGAAGCCGATGCCGCTCACCGAGGCGGCGGCCACGAACGCGATCGCACTGCCGGCGACGCTGAACAGCACGGCGCGCACCAGCTGGGCGGCAATGCCGATGACGATCAGGCGCTCGATCCGGATCCGCCGGGCAAGGCGCGGGAACAGGAGCATCACGGGGATCTCGAGCATGGCGTTCACCGCCCAGCCCAGGCCGACGAGGCTCGTGTCACCTCCGAGGTCCACGATCCGCAGCGAGAGCAGCGCCAGGGACACCGTGGACGATGTCCACACCACGACCGAGCCTGCGAAGAACAGGCCGAGGGAGGGATCCCGCAGCAGCTGGAGCGCGGCCATCGGTCCGACGCCTGCCACCCGCATGCCGCGCCGGGCCTTGCCCAGCAGGAGGTAGGCGGCGACGCCCGACGCCGCGAGCGCCGCCGAGTAGGCGACGAACACACCGCGCAGCCCGATGGTGCCGAGCAGGAGCCCCACACCGATCGACGCGACCATGAACGAGACGGACCCCCAGACGCGCGCCTGCCCGAACCGTTCCCGGTTCGGCCACAGGCGCTGCACGGTCCGGGCATCCACGAGCGGCGTCATGCCCGACGTGCCGGCCGCGACCGCCACCACGATCACCGCCAGCCACGGCATCGTGGGGCCGAGCGCGAGGATGAGCGCGGCCCCGGCCGCCCAGAGCGAGGCCACGAGGTACGGCGGCCGCATGTCGCCCAGCCGGTCCGCGACCATGCCCCAGGCGGGCGCCGCGACGATCGCCACGGCGGACGGCACGGCGCCCAGCAGGCCGATCACCGCGAGGTCGATGCCAAGCGACTTGAAATAGATGGTGGCGTACGCCACCCAGACCCCGACGGCCGTGAACTGGAGCGCATAGACGATGGCGGACGGGACGACCGAGGCCCGCGGACCGGCGACGGCACCCGCGGGAGAGAGGTCGGCGGAGCTCAGTCGAACCTCGCCTCGGTGGCGACCTCGAGGAACCTGTCCATGAGCAGGTGCTCCCAGACCAGCGCCTTGATCATCTCGATCTTGCCCTTGTCGGCGGCGTGGGTCTTGACCAGGAGGTCGTGGACCTCGGAGGCCACGGTGTAGGTGTCGTCGGGAACCACGGCGCAGAACATCCCCGCCTGGTTGACGGCCTCGAGGACCTCCGGGCGCGGCTCATAGCCGCCGGTGAGCAGGATCCCCAGCGCCCGTGCCTCGGGGCCGGCGTCGATCGCTCCGGGGGTCTCCTCGACCAGGGCGTCGATCTGCTCCACGGTCGAGGGGAGCGCTCGCCAGTGGCCGTCCGCGACGTGCGCGGAGGCGAGCGTGAGGATGACGTCCTCGCGGTCGCCCGGGACGATGACCAGCGTCCCCTCGTTGACCCGCTCGAGCATGTGGTGCGGCTCCATCGCGCCGATCGCGATGCCGTCGATGACGCGGTCGAGATCGGACCCGGGGTGGATCACCCGGCCACCGGTCCCCTCGAGGACCATCTCGAGCGTCGGGTTCGACAGGATCGGCCGGTACGGGAGCACGCCCAGGAGCGGGATGCCGTGACGGGCCAGGCCTCGCTCGAGCGTGCGCTCGATGCCGGGCTGCTCGTCGATCCGCACCTTGTTGACGATGGCACCGGCGACCGGCACGCCGTGCGCGGCGAAGTGGCTGGCGTTGAGGACGATCTCGTCGATCGGCCGCCCGACGCCTCCCTCGGAGATGATGACGGCCGGCGTCCCGAGCATGGATGCGACGACGGCGTTCGACAGGCCGACGACCGCCCCCACGCCGGCGTGCCCGGTGCCCTCGACGAGCACGATGTCGTGCCCGGCGAAGTGGCGCTGGGCCTTGAGGATCCGGGCGCCCAGGTCCTCCACGACCTCACCGTTGATGTAGGCCTTGGTGTAGCCGCGCGGGATGTGGACCGGGCTCATGGCCCAGTACGGGTCCGGCAGGTCGAAGATCGTGCGCATCAGGTACGAGTCGTCGTCGGTGACCTGGCCGTCGTCGATGATCGTCCGCTGGCCCACAGGCTTCATGAACCCGGTGTTGAAGCCGCGCCGCCGGAAGCCGTCGAGCAGGCCGAGGCTGGCCGTGGTCTTGCCGCGGTTCTGCCCCGTGGCGGCGAGGAACAGCTGGCGCACGGTGCGGGGCCGGGATCAGCCGCGCGCGGCGGTCTTGCGCTCGATGAGCTGGACCGCCTCGCGGAGACGGGTCAGGGACTCCTCGTCCACGCTGTCGGGCTCGAGGTACGGGCCGAGGCGCTCCATGATGTCCGTGACAAGGCCCAGGAACACGGCGGCGTCGGCCACGAAGAACTGGGGCTCGTTGTTGTAGCGGACCATCGTGAGCCGGCCCTGCAGCACCCGGCGCTCCTCGACGTGGGCGACCTGGGTGCTGAAGTTGTGCCCCTGGATGCCGTCCGGGTTGTTGAGGAAGTTCAGGGCGTTGTCGATCGCGAGGCCGAAGCGGGCGCGCCACGCGGTCATGCGCTCGTGGACCTCGGGCGGGATCCGGACCTCCGCCACCTCCTCGAAGACCTCCGGCGCGACCGTCAGCAGGCCGACCAGCGTGGTCCCGGCGCGGGCGCCGAGCATGACCTGGAGGCTGCGCTCGAGGGTGAAGACCTCGGAGTCGAAGCGGGGGCTGGTGATGACGTCGGTCAGGAGGTCCTCGACGTTGTCGAGGCTCCCCGGGTCAAGGGCGGCGGCGAGGTGGAGAATCTCCTCGCGGAAGAGGAACTTCTCCTCGTGGTCAAGCATGGCGCGATGGTAACAGGGGCGGGGTCGCGCGCCCGGGCCGCGTGCATGGGCAGCTGTGGGTGGCCTCCGCCGCGTCCACCCATGCCCGGCTGCCCATGCCGGGCGTGCATCGAAACGGCCCGGGCGAACCCGGGCCGTACGAGCATTCGAACGAGACGCGGCGGTCACCCGCCGCGGTGGATCACGGGTAGAGGCCGCGCAGGGCGGTGGCGTCGGCGACGCGCTGGACGGCGTTGAGGTACGCCGCGGTGCGCATGTGCACGCCGTGCTTCTGGGACTGGGCGAGGACTTCGGCGAAGGCCTTGTCCATGATCACCTTGAGCTTGGCGTTGACTTCAAGCTCGGTCCAGTGGTCGCGGTTGAGGTCCTGGACCCACTCGAAGTAGCTGACGGTCACGCCGCCGGCGTTGCACAGGATGTCCGGGATCATGAACACGCCGCGCTCGGCCAGGATCTCGTCGGCCTCGGGGGTCGTGGGGCCGTTGGCGGCCTCGGCGACGATCTTAGCCTTGATATTCCTGGCGTTGCTGACGGTGATCTGGTTCTCGTACGCGGCCGGGATCAGGACGTCCACCTCGGTCTCGAGGAGCTCGCCGTTGGTGATGTCCTCGGTGCCCGGGAAGCCCTGGACGGTCCCGTGCTCCTTCTTCCAGGCGAGGACCCGGTCCGGATCGAGGCCGGCCATGTTCCGGATGCCACCCGTGGAGTCCGAGACCGCGACGACCTTGGAGCCCTCGGCGGCCATCAGCTGCGCGGCGATGGCGCCGGCATTGCCGAAGCCCTGGACCGCGACGGTGCAGGCCTTGAGGTCCATGCCGAGATGCTCGGCGGCCTTGACGACCGTGAAGACGCAGCCGCGCGCCGTGGCCTCATTGCGGCCCTCGGAGCCGCCCAGGCTGATCGGCTTGCCGGTGACGACGCCCGGGACCGTGTAGCCGACGTGCATGGAGTAGGTGTCCATGAACCAGGCCATGATCTGCGGGGTCGTGTTGACGTCCGGCGCAGGGATGTCGCGCTCGGGGCCGATCAGCACGCTGATCTCGGTGAAGAAGCGGCGGGAAAGACCCTCGAGCTCCTTCTTCGAGAGCTTCTTGGGGTCAACGATGACGCCGCCCTTGCCGCCGCCGTACGGGATGCCGACGACCGCGCACTTCCAGGTCATCCACATCGCGAGGGCCTTGACCTCGTCGAGGGAGACGT
>JBAXFC010000112.1:0-9139 GCA_037140135.1 Chloroflexota bacterium | reverse complement strand
CTCCTCGCCGGATCTCATGCGGGCGATCCGCGACCGGTTGCTCGAGCTCACCGACTGGACGCAGGTGTCGGACTCGCCGCTGACGGCCACGGCCCGCGCGGCGTGGGCGACGTACCGCCAGGCCCTGCGCGACCTGCCGCACGCCGAGCTCACGCGCCTGTCGGACGCGCAGATCCGCGCACACCTCGCGGGAGAGGCGGGTGCCTGAAGCCGGCGGCGTCGAAGGCCGTGCGCGCCGCGGTCTCCGTGCCGGTCCTGGCCAAGGAATTCGTCGTCGATCCCCGGCAGCTCGACCTCCTCCGGGCTGCCGGGGCCGACCTCGTGCTCCTGCTCGCCGTCCTCCACCAGGCGCCGGCCCTGGCCGCGTTCGTCAAGCGGGCGCAGGACCTTGGGCTGGAGCCGCTCGTCGAGGTCCACGACGCCGCCGAGCTCGATGCGGCCCTCGGCACAGGCGCGCGGCTCATCGGCGTCAACAACCGGGACCTGCGCACGCTCGCGGTGGATCCCGAGCACGCCGTCCGCCTGCGCGACGCGATCCCCGGCGACCGGATCGCGATCGCCGAGTCCGGCGTCCGTGACACCGCGACGATCTCGCGCTGGCGCGCTTCGGGGTTCGACGGCGCGCTCGTCGGGGAGGCGCTCATGCGCGCCACCGACCCTGCCTCCGCCGCCCGCGCGTTCGTGTCCGCCGGCCGGTATCCGCTCGATCCCGCAGGTGTCGCCCGGCTGCCGCGGGTCAAGATCTGCGGGGTCACAGACGCGGCCGGGATCCTCGCCGCAACCCGTGCCGGTGCCGAATCCATCGGGCTCAACTTCGCCCCCGGGACGCCGCGCGCACTCTCGATCGAGGAGGGCGTCGAGCTGGCCCGCCTTGCGCGCGCGGCGGCCTCCTCGACCGGCGCCCGCCCGGAGATCGTGATCGTCACCGCCAACCTCCCGGCCGACGAGCTGGCGCTGGTCATCGCCGCGGTCGATCCCGATGCCGTCCAGCTCAACGGCGACGAGCCGCCGTCCGCCATCGCCGCCATCGGCCGGCCGGCCTGGAAGGCCCTGCGCGTCGGCGTGGGCTCCAGCGCCGATGACGTGGTCACGACGGCGCGCCGCTACCTCGACGCCGGTGCCACCCGGATCCTGCTCGACGCCGCCGGTGGCCCGCACCCCGGCGGCACAGGTCTCCGCGTTGACGTGGCGCTGGCCGCCGCCGTCGCGCGCGAGGTTCCCGTGATCCTCGCCGGTGGCCTTGATGCGGCGTCCGTGGGGGAGGCGGTCCTCGCCGTGCCCGCGGTCGGCGTGGACGTCGCGTCCGGGACCGAGGGTCCGCGTGTTGCCGGGGAGCGCCCGCGCAAGGACCCGTTCAAGGTCGCCCTGTTCGCCAAGCGGGCGCGCGATGCCCGCCGCCACCGTCCCAACGTCCGCTTCGGGCCCACGCCGGTCCACGCAGGCCTGCTCGACGTCGATGCCGCGGGCCGGTGGGGCATGGAGCGGGATTTCGGCGGGCGGTACGTGCCCGAGACCCTGGTCGGCGCGCTGGAGCGGCTCGGGGACGCCTATGACGCCCTCCGCCACGACCCGCGGTTCTGGGCAGAGCTTGACGACCTGCTCGCGCGGTTCGCCGGCCGCCCCACCGCGCTCTATCGCGCTGACCGCCTGGCCGATGCGGTGGCCGTCGAGGCCCGGCGCCAGGCGCTCGCCGCCGGTCGCCGCGATCCGCACCTGCCGGCCCGGTTCCGGCTCTACCTCAAGCGTGAGGACCTCGCGCACACCGGTGCCCACAAGATCAACAACGCGCTCGGCCAGGCGTTGCTCACCCGGCGCCTGGGCAAGACCCGCGTGATCGCCGAGACCGGCGCGGGCCAGCACGGCGTCGCCACCGCCACGGCGTGCGCACTGCTCGGCCTGCCGTGCGTCGTGTTCATGGGCGCCGAGGACATCGCCCGCCAGGCCCCCAACGTCCTGCGGATGCGCCAGCTGGGCGCCGAGGTGCGGTCCGTGACGTCGGGCACCGCCACGCTCAAGGACGCCGTCAACGAGGCGATGCGCGACTGGGTCACCAACGTGGAGACGACGCACTATGTGCTCGGCTCGGCGATGGGGCCGCACCCGTATCCCACCATCGTGCGGGACCTGCAGCGGCGGATCGGCGACGAGGCGTCGGCGCAGTTGCACGCCGTCGAGGGGCGCCTCCCGGACCTCGCGCTCGCGTGCGTCGGCGGCGGCTCCAATGCGATCGGCCTGCTGGCCAGGTTCATCGGCGAACCGTCGGTTCGGCTTGCGGTGGCCGAGGCCGCCGGCGACGGGGTTGCCACCGGGCGGCACGCCGCGGCCATCGTCGGCGGCACGCCGGGCATCCTCCACGGCTCGCGGAGCCTGATGCTCCAGGACCGTGACGGCCAGGTGATCGAGGCGCACAGCGCATCGGCGGGCCTGGACTACCCGGGCGTCGGCCCCCAGCTCGCCGCGCTGGCCGAGGGCGGCCGCATGGAGGTGGGGACCGCCACCGACCGCGAGGCCATCGCCGCCATGAGGACCGTCACCCGCCTCGAGGGGATCCTGCCCGCGCTGGAGACCTCGCACGCGGTGGCGGCGCTGCCCAAGCTGCTCGCGGGCCTGGAGGGTTCCGGCCTGCCGTACCCCGACGACGCCGTGCTGCTGCTCGGGTTCTCCGGTCGCGGCGACAAGGACATGGCCGCGCTCGAGCGGTTCGCGGACGTGGAGCCATGGGAGGGGATCCGATGAGCACCGTCCTGCCGCCGCACACCAACGACACACCGGGCGCGCGCCGGATCGCCGGCGCCTTTGCTCGGGCGCGCGCCGACGGGCGGGCGGCGCTGATCCCGTACATCGTCGCGGGCTATCCCGACGCCGAGACCTCGTTCGCCGTGGCCTGCGCGGCCATCGACAACGGCGCCGACCTGCTCGAGGTGGGCCTCCCGTACTCGGACCCGCTCGCCGACGGGGCCACCCTCCAGCGCGCGTCCCAGGGGGCGCTGGCGGCCGGCGCCACCTTCGACCGGTCCCTCGCCCTCGCCGGGCGGATCGCGGCCGCGCGGCCGTCCGTGCCGGTCGTGGCCATGGGCTACGCCAACCAGCTCATCGGCGGGGGCGACGGGCGCGACCGGGCCCTCGCGCTGGCGAAGGCCGGTGTTGCGGGCGTCATCGTGGCCGATCTCACGCCCGATGAGGGCGCTCCCTTCGAGGCGGTCGCCTCCGAGGCGGGGATCGGCGTGGTCTACCTCGTCGCCCCCACGTCCACGCAGGCCCGGCGGGCCGCCGTTGCCGCGCGGAGCGGCGGGTTCCTCTACTGCGTCTCGCTGGTCGGTGTCACCGGCGCCCGGAGCGAGCTGCCGGCCACCGTCACCACCCTCGTCCGGGAGGTCAAGGCCGTCTCCCCGGTCCCAGTCGCGGTGGGCTTCGGCGTCTCGCAGCCGGCCCACGTGCGCGCGATCGCGGCGGCCGGCGCCGATGGGGTGATCGTGGCCTCCGCCCTCGTCGATGCGATGGGGGACGACGGGCACGACGTGGCTGCCCTTGGCGCCCTCGTCGCCGAATTGCGGGGAGCAACCGGCGGCTGAGGCCCGATCGTTGCCGTTTCGGGGTGGAATCTGCGGCAGAACGGTCGCACGGTGCCGCCCGCGTGCCGCATCATGGTGGTCTTCCCGGAGATGCCGGGCCGACCACGGAGGCGAGTCGATGATCGGGACGACGGCCCGTGTCGACGGCACGGTCATCAAGGTCTTCGACCTTGTCGAGCTGCGCGAGACCGCAGGCGACGAGCGCTGGCAGGACATCATCGAGGACGCCCGCGAGGCCAAGGCCACCGCGGCCCACGAGGCCGGCCGCCCGCGCCACGCCGAGGCCATCGAGAGCCTCGAGCACCTCGAGTTCGCCGAGCAGGACGCCGAGGAGGGCTGGGGCTACTGCGCCCTCGGCTGCCGGATCGGCAACGAGGACGACGACTGGGACGACGCCGGTGCGTGCTCCCACTCCGCCGCCGCGCTCGCCGTCGCCGAAGCGCGGGGCTGAGCGGCCCTTCGGCCCCGCCATTCGCCTGGCCCTTGCGCTGGGCGGCGCTACGGTTCGCTGACCGCTCGAGTCCTGTCGCCTGGCGGTGGCAGGTCTTCGCTCCACGGCCCCGCAGCGAACAACGGCCTCCGCGTAGCGCGAGGAATCGCGCACTGGGCGAACCGTAGCGTCTCTGGCCGCAAGACCGGCCCATCGGGGCTGCCCCGGTCCCCGGGTGGGCCATTGCCCCGATCGGGTGGCGTCCGGAATGCTGGCGGCATGTCCGACGCAGCGGCTGCCCAGGGTCACCTCGTGCAGAGGGTTCCTTTCGAGTGGCTCCCGCTCGAGGCCGACCCGCTTGCCCGCCTGCTCGACGGCGAGGCGCCCCGGGTCATCGCCACGGTCTTCACGAGCAGACCTGATCGCTGGCGCGAAGGCGTGACGGCGGTCGTAACCAAGGAGGACGTGCTTCGCGCCCTCGCCACGGGCGACGTCGCCACCGACCCGGCCGAGATCCTCGAGATCGAGGCGCGCCTCTGGTCGCGGCTGCAGGCCGGTCCACTCACGAGGCTGCGGCCCGCAGACCCGGACCTGGTTGCTGAGTTCCTGTGCACGCTGCGTCGCGCGGCCCGGCGGGACTGCCTCGCCCGGCTCAAGGCGATCGACCCGGAGGCGGCGGTCGCCGTCCGCGCCCGCATCCTCGAGCTGGAGGACCTTACAGGTCTCGCTGACCCCGACATGCGGCGCCTCCTGGCGGAGGTCGGCGAGGACGGTCTTGCGCATGCACTCCGACACGCACCGGTTGACGTCCAGGAGGCGTTCCTCACGCGCAGCCGCGAGGAGCGCCGCCTGCGGACACGCATCGAACAGGGGGCCCACAGCGCCGACAACGAGCGTTGGGCCACGAGCCACATCCTGATGGCTGCGCGACAGCTGATCGAGGATGGGTCGATCGAGTGGCCGATGGCCCGGGACGACTAGCGGTGTTTATGCCGTCCCGCCTGAGTCTCCCGGTTCGCCGGCGTCGGTCGGCGGTCGTCGCGGCGATGAACCCGAACCTGGTCGCGGGGTTGCTGGCGGCCGAGCCGGCCCGAATGGTGGGAGCCTTCACGGCGGGCCTTGAACCCCGCCTTGCCGCACGGGTGCTCGCCGCCCTGCCGATCCGCCTGGCTGCCGAAGCGTGCCGGTCCATGCTCGACGGCAACCCGGTGAGCCAGGATGAGGTGGCGGCAGTCGAGCGCCGGATCTTCGACGGCTGGCTCGCGCTCGAGGCCGGCGAGGGTGGCCCGCCATGCGACGTCTGGGCGGTCGTGGCCATCCTCGACAGCCTCTCGACCATGCGCGCCGAGGCCGTGTTGCACGAGATCCACGCAACCGATCCGCGGGCATTCGATGCGATCCGCGCCCTCGCCCTGCAGTTCGAGGACACGGGTCGACTGAGCAATCGCTCGATTCAGCGCCTCCTGCGGGATCTCGACACCATGGACCTCGCATGTGCCCTTTCGGGCGCCTCGGAGGAGGTCACGGCCCGCTACTACGACAACATGTCATCGCGCGCGTCCGAGATCCTGCGCGAGGAGATGGCAGTGGGCGGGCCGCCCTCCGCCGGAAGCGTCCGGCGCGCAAGGCGGCGCATCCTCGAGACGGTCAAGCGCCTCACCGCCGCTGGCGAGATCGAGCCCCCGGCTACCGGATGACCTTGAACACCGCGGCGCGGTTGCGCCACACCAGGAGCCCGCTCCAGCCGGTCCGGAACACGCCCAATTTGACCGTGTAGATGCCGAATGGCCGCGTCCCCGACACGTACCACGTCCAGAGGAAGGTGCGTGGGGCACCCGCCGCGAACGACGGCGCCGCCCACCACTTCTGGCTGACCTTGCGGCCGGTCGGTCCGTAGATCTCGAGATCCAGTAGCGCGCTCGTGGTGCGCGAGGCCGTGACGGTGGCCGTGATCGCCACCGCACGGAGCCGGTAGACCGAGGCCGGCTTGACGGTCACCCTCGTCGTCCAGGTGACGACCGGGATGCTCGTGGGCACGGGGCCGGGCGTGGGCGTCGGACCCGATGACGGGGATGGCGTCGGATCGCCGCCCCCACCACCACCACCGCCTGGTTCCAGGGCGAGGGCGCCGCCGGCGTCGTACGCCCCGACGCGGTCGCGGAGGTACCCGCCGTCATCGTCCGCCGAGAGGGATGCCCGCGTGTGCGTGCCGGAGGCGGCCGGATCGGTGACGCCGTCGTTCCGCGCATCGCACGCGCACGTGGTCCCGTCCGCCCCGCCGCCGAACAGGAGCCCGATGACGCCGGCGTCGCGCCAGGCGGCGAGGTGCCCGTCCGTCACGTCACCGAGGAAGAACTCCGGCCGGTTGTCCGCGTAGTGGCCCCAGGTGTCATTGGTCGCCCGCATCACCGTGTTGCCCATCGGGATCTGCCAGACGACCATCCGCTTGCCGGTGGCGGCCGTGAACCCCGCGATGAACCGCGCATACCGCGGGAAGTCCGAGGCGTTCCACCAGGACGCGCCGCCGTCGCCGTAGATCGCCTTGTAGAAGCCGGAGTCCCGGTCCGAGAGATCGGTGAAGGCGAGGTCGAACCCGGTGCCCAGCGACGCGTAGAAGGCCGCCGCCTTGGCGGCAAGGGCATCGGTCTCGGCATCGGTGGTCTGGCTGGCGTGGAGGTCGATCATCGTGCCCCAGCCGGACAGGTGGTAGGCGAGCAGCACGCTGGGCGCGTAGGCGTCGCGCAACTTCACGAAGGCGCGCGCGAAGCCCGCCGCCGTGTTGGGCAGGCCGGCCAGCTCGGGCACGCCGGTTGACGCAACCGCAGCGGGAACGTCTGCCCCCGCGTTGTGGGCGGATGCCTGCTCGATGTAGCCCCACAGATCGGGTTCCACGTGCAGGACGACGGGCTTCCCGCCGGCGCCGGTCGCGGCGCGCTGGAGGAAGAGCTTCACGTCCGCCCAGTAGGAGGTCATGGTGGAGACGTTGCGCAGGTTGGAGAGGTCCTTCGCAGCCTCGCCTGCGCCCGTGGCCGGGTTGCTCTGGAGAAGCATGTAGTACGGGAAGACAGGCACAACCCCTGCGGCGACCGACTCCTGCACGTACCAGGTGACGAAGGCGCCGCTGGTGTTCCAGGTGGCCCAGCCGGACCCGGTGTTCACGCCACCCGCGAGGTACTGGTAGCGCATCCCCATCCCCGAGGCGGCGATAGCGGCCGCCCCGCCGGGCGAGTCCGCGAAGCCCACCTGGAGCGTGGAGAACGGCCAGGCGGCCGGGACCGCGGGCAGCGTGGAGGCGGCACGCACGGTGCCGGGCGTCGCGCCCGTCACGGAGACGGCGCCCACGATCATCCCGAGCGCCAGCACGCCTGCGACAAGACTCCGCCCGTGTGCCATCACCTGCGCAGGATGCGCCCGCTCGCAGGCCGCCCGGAAGCGGCGAAGAAGTCCCGCCAGGCGTCGGCGCCGGTACCGGAACGCGCACCGCGCGTGGTGCGCGCTCGGCGGTCAGGGCAGAGGAGCAGAGGGCGGCGGCGGTGGTGGCGTGGGACCGTTCGGATCGTACGGTTCGGCTTCGGGCATGGCGGGCACCGGCGTGGGGAGCGCAGCGGCGTGCGGTGACGGGCTGCCCGGTCGCTGTTCTGCGAGCCGGCGCTGGCTCTCGTAGAGCACCGCGAACGCGAACACGGCGAAGACCGCGAGCATCTCCCCGGCAGCCGCCTGGATCCCGGCCCTGAACGGGCTCGTGTCGCCCATCGGCAGCGTCAGCAGGCCGATCGCGAGCCCGGGCACGAGTCCCACGAGCCAGATGGCGATGTCCCAGCCGATCACCCGCAGCAGGCCCCCCTTCGCGATCGCCCAGCTCGCCCTGGCTCCCTGCGTGACGCCCGCGCCGTCGAAGATCGCGTAGGCCCAGAAGCGCAGCCGCAGGTCGAGGTAGATGATGGCGGTGCAGCCGGCGAGACCGAGCACGACGGCGAGCCCGACGCCTGAGCCTTGGGCGATCACGACCAGCGCGACCATCCCGATCAGCATGACGACGGTCAGCATCAGGTCCGCCACCAGGCTCCGGAGCCCCCGGCTCGCGACCCAGCCGGCCGTGACGGCGTTGCCGCGCAGGCCCGAGACCGCTGCGCCCAGGTAGATCCAGCGGGTGACCGTGGAGACCGTGCCCAGGAGCAGCGTGGACACGATGAATCCCGGCAGGAAGGAGCTCAGCGCGGACACCCAGTCGACGTCCGGGCCGTAGGCGGGCGGGAGCGCCCCGGCCAGGCTCTTGGTCAGGAACAGCGCGTAGAGGGTGTTGAGCACGCCGACGATGAACACCGGCAGCGCCCACAGCATCGCCGTGGCCTTCCACAGGCCGAAGGCGAGCCGCAGACCCTCGCCCACGGTGACCCAGGACGGATCTCGGGTGAACTGGATCCTGGGCATGGCGGGGTCCCCTCGGAATGGCTGACGGACCAAGCCTAGCCCGGCCCGCGCCGCACCGGAGGGCCGCCCCGCACGCCCGGTCCCCGCGGCCGCCCGGGCTGGGTCACTTGACCGCATCCGCGGCGCACCCGACCATGACCCGGTCACACCAACAAGGAGTTCCGTGAGCCAGCCGTCCGACGAGACATCCACGCCCGCCGCGCCCCCCGAGGCGCCCCGCAGGAGCCCGCTGCGGGGCATCCTCGAGATCGTCGAGACCCTGGTCCTCACGCTCGTCATCTTCTTCATCATCCAGAACTTCGTCGCCCAGCCCTTCCAGGTGCAGCAGTTCTCGATGCAGCACACCTTCGAGCAGGGCGACTACGTGCTCGTGGACAAGCTCTCGCCCCGCTGGGCCCCGTACCAGCGCGGCAACGTGGTGGTCTTCGCCCCGCCGGAGGGCTGGGGCCCGAACCGGACGCCGTTCATCAAGCGCGTCATCGGCGTGGCCGGGGACACCGTCTCGGTGCATGACGGCGGCGTCTACGTGAACGGGGCCAGGATCGACGAGCCGTACCTGTTCAAGGGTGCCGACGGCGTCGCCCAGGCCACGGAGCCGCTCGGTGACCTGTCCGAGTGGACGATCCCGGACGGACAGCTGTTCGGGATGGGCGACCACCGCCAGGCCTCCAATGACTCGCGCGCGTTCGGCCCGATCCCCGTGGAC
>JBAXFC010000111.1:0-9157 GCA_037140135.1 Chloroflexota bacterium | reverse complement strand
GCCCGAGGTCCGGGGCCACGCGCTCGATCAGCTGCACATCCTCGCCGACGATCCGGCGCAGCATGCTCGTGAGACTCTCGGTGACGTCGCTCAGATTGAGGGGCACCGGCACCAGGATCTGCTTGCGGCTGAATGCCAGGAGCTGGCCGGTGAGCGCCGCCGCGCGCTCCGCGGCGCGCACGGCCTCATCGAGATCATGCCGGGCCGGATCGTCCTCGGGGAGCCGCTCGAGCGCCATGTCCGTATAGCCGAGGATCACCGAGAGCAGGTTGTTGAAGTCGTGGGCGATCCCGCCGGCAAGGGCACCGATGCCTTCAGCCCGGCGCGATGCGTGGAGCTGCGCCTCGACCTCTACCCGCCGGGCATCGGCGAGGACGCGTTCCTCGATCTCGAGGGACAGCTCGCGGGTCCGCTCCATGACCCGGTCCTCGAGGACCTGGTTGAGCGCCTGCAGCTCGTCCTGGACCTGGCGCAGCTCCGCGTTCTGCTGCACCGTGTGGTCGTAGCTCGCGACCAGGAGGTCCAGCATCTGCATCCGGTCGGCCGCGACGGCGAAGTGCCGGCCACCGTAGTGGAGATCGATGGGGTCCGCAGTCGAACGCGGGAGGCGCCCCAACCGGCCGGCGGTGACGCTCAACACCTTGGCCAGGAGGTAGGCCTCGTCGAACGGCTTGGCGATGAAGTTCGTGGCCCCGGCCTCGATCGCGGCCAGGACGTCGCTGGTGCCCGTGAGGCTGGACATGACGATCACCGGCATCCGGCGGAACCGATCGTCGGCGCGGATCGCGCGGCACAGCGCGCGACCGTCCAGGAACGGCATGACGACATCCGTCACCACCAGGTCGAAGACGCCCGTCTCGAGCGCGACGAGGGCATCGCGGCCGCTGGTCACCCCGGTAACGGTCGCACCGGCCTCCTCGAGGCTGAACCGGAGCCGCGCGAACTCCGTGGGACTGTCCTCCGCGACGAGGATGCGGATCCCGGAGACATCCCGGGGCGGCGCGTCGGGCAGGAGCTCGAGCGTGTCGTCGAACGAGGCCGCGAGGACCTCGAGGAACTGCAGCCGCTCCTGGCTCAGGTAGTGCTCGCGGCCATCCACGCGGATCGTGAGGCCGGACTCATCGGGCGCGAGGCTCCGTCGCGACGCGGTTGCGAGGACCATCCCGAGGCGGGCGAGGAGCTGTTCCGGGTCGTAAGGCTTGCGCACGAACCCGTCCGCTCCGGCCTCGAGCGCCTGCAGCACGTCCAGCGGGTCGGTCATCGCCGTCAGGAGGATCACCGGCAGGTTGCCGATGCGATGGTCCGCGCGGATCCGCTCGCACAGCTTGAACCCGTCGAGCCTGGGCATCACCACGTCCGAGACCACGATGTCCAGGGGGTGTGAGCGCGCCAGGTCGAGCGCCTCGTCACCGTCAGCCGCGGCCAGGACCTCGAAACCCGCCTCCTCGAGGATGAAGCGCAGCTGGGCGCGCTGCGTGGAGCTGTCCTCGACGACGAGGACGCGCGTCGGCCGCGTCATGACCCTGACCCCTTGATGCCGACCATCCGCCGGAGCAGGTCCCCGATGGCGGCGGGCGGGAGCACGGCCTGGGCGGCGCCCAGCCGGATCGCCTCACCAGGCATCCCGAAGACGACGCTGCTCGCCTCGTCCTGGGCGATCGTCATCGCCCCGGCCTCCGCCAGCGTTCTGAGCTGCTGGGCCCCGTCCTTGCCCATCCCGGTCAGCAGCACGCCGATCGCGCGGCGCCCGTACACCTTCGCCACCGAGGCGAACAGCACGTCGATCGATGGGCGGTGGACCGTGGGTGGTCCGTCCGGCGACACCTCCAGCCGGCCCGCCGCACCCACCACCCGAAGGTGTCCTCCGTCGCCGGCCACGTAGACGTGACCCGGCACGGGCTGGTCGCCGGTGCGGGCGACGTGGACGGGGCGCCGGATCTCGCCGGACAGCCAGGTGCAGAAGCCCTCCGAGAACCCCTCGGTGATGTGCTGCACGACGAGCACGGGAGCCCCGAAGTCCTCCGGCAGGGGGCGCAGGATCGCGGCCAGCGCAGGGGGACCACCGGTGGATGCGCCGATCGCGACGACGCCGATGCCGCGCGGCGGCGCGGCCGGCAGGACGACCTGCGGCGGCGGCACCGCCGCAGGCGTGGGCCGGCGCCAGCGGCGGACCACCTTGACCTGGGCCATGAGACGCAGCATGGACACGAGGGCGGCGGTATCTGCGTCCGCGTTGGGGTGCATCGGTCCGATCGGCTTCCGGAGCGCGGCGAGGGCGCCGGCGGAGAGTGCCTCCATGGCGGTCTTCACCTCGTGGAACGAGGTGCCCGCGGTGCAGACGATGATCGGGACCGGGGCCCCGGCCATGATCTGGCGCGTCGCCTCGAAGCCGTCGATGCCGGGCAGGTGCAGGTCCATCAGGATGATGTCCGGCTTGCGGCGCCCGACATACTCGACTGCGGCCTCACCCGTCGCGACCGCGTCGAGCACCTCGATCCTCGGATCCTCCTCCAGGATGTGCGTGAGGTACTCGCGGGCCACGCGCGAATCGTCCACGACGAGCACCCGGGTCTTGGAGTGCGTGGTGGTGGGGGTCACAGGAAGCGGCGCACGATATCGAGCAGGCTACCGGAATCGAAGTTGCTCTTGACGACGTACGCGTTCGCACCGGCCTCGAGGCCCCGGCTCCGGTCCGCGGGCGTGGCAAGCGACGTCACGAGGATCACGGGCAGCGACGAGAGCAGGCTGTCGGCGCGGATCGCCACGGTGAGCTCGAGGCCGGTCATCTTCGGCATGTCCACGTCGGAGACCAGCAGGTCGAACGGCTCGGTGTGCAGCCGCGAGAGCGCCTCCTCCCCGTCCACGGCGGTCGTGACCGCGTATCCCTCCCCGGCAAGGAGGCTGCGCAGGAGCGACCGCGAGGTGATCGAGTCGTCGGCGACCAGCAGCCGGCGGGCGCTGCGCGCAACCGCTGCGGGACCCTCCGCGGGCCGCGGCCCATCGGTGCTGCCGAACGCCCGCTCGACCAGGTCCGCGGCATCGAGCACCGGGACGATCTCGCCCCGCGCGCCGACGGAGACCCCGGCCACGGTGGGGACGCGGACCAGCAGGGGCCCGAGGTGCTTCTGGATCACGTCCTGCTCCCCCACCACCTCGTCCACGAGCAGGGCGATCCGGCGGTCGCCCGACTGCACGCCGACGGCGGCCCGGGTGGCCGGGACCGAGCGCGGGTCCGGGGCCGGCAGCTCGAGCAGCTCGTGCAGGCGGGCCACCGGTACGGGGTGGCCGTCCATGGTCACGGCCGGCCGGCCGTCCACGGTGGCGATCTCGTCGGCGCGGATCCGGAACACCCGCACGACCGAGGCGCTTGGGATGAGCACCTGTCGCCCGGACGTCATCACCATGACCCCTCGGGAGTTCGACAGGGAGAGCGGGACCTCGAGGTCGAAGGTGGTGCCCAGACCCGGCCTGGACGTGACGTTGATGGTCCCGTGGAGCTTGTAGATCTTCTCGCGCACGATCGCGAGCCCGAGCCCGCGACCGGAGAGATCCGTCACGGTCGATCGCGACGAGAGGCCGGACTCGAAGATCAGGGCGGCCACATCCGGCCCGGATCCATCGGCCGGCGAGGCGGCGGCGATCCCGAGACGCTCCGCGGCCTCGATCACGCGCCGCCGGTCGATCCCGGCCCCGTCATCGGCGACCGACATCTGCACACGATTGCCGTGGACCGCTGCGACCGTGATCGTGATGGTCGCGCGATCCGGCTTGGCGAGATCGCGGCGGACGGCGGGCAGCTCGATGCCGTGGTCCACGGCATTGCGCAGGAGATGGATCAGCGGGTCCTTGAGCTCCTCGAGGACGCGCCGGTCCACCTCGATGTCCTCGCCCGCGATCCTGATCTCGACGTCCTTGCCCTGCTGGCGGGCGAGGTCCCGGACCATGGGTGCGAAGGTGCCCAGGAGCGAGGAGCACGGCAGGAGGAGCACGTTCCGGGCGCCCTCGAGGACGAGGTCCGCCGTCGCCTTGAGGGTCTGGGCGTCGCGGCTGGCCGTCGCGGCGAGCAGGCGCAGAGCCTGCACGTGATCGACACCCGAGCCCTCGCTCCGGCGCCCGGCCATGTCGTCCGCCAGGCGCCCGAGGTCCGCGGCGAGGGACACGGCGCTCACGCGGATGCCGACCAGCTGCTCGGCGTCGTGCATGAGCCCCGTGAGCCGGGGCACGGCGACGCGCACGGTGTCGGTGTTGGCCGCGTGCCGGACGGGCTGGCCGGCGGTGGCCGGCGGCCCATCGACAGGCGTGCGCGGGTGAGCGGCGGCAGGCGGACGCGCAGGGGCGGCAGCAGGAGCGGAGTCAAGCGGACGCGCCGGGGCGGCGGCAGGCGGGGCGGCGGCCGGGCGCACCACGGCTGCCGGCTGCGTCGCGGTGGGTGGATGCGTCGCGGTGGGTGGATGCGTCGCGGTGGGTGGCACCGGTTCGGCCGGGGACGCCGCGGTGGGCGGCGCTGCGCCGGGCGGCGAGGCCTCGACCGGCGGCTGCACGGCGGCTGCCTCGGCCGAGCCCGCGTCAGCGCGTCGTCGGCCGTAGGCGCCCAGGGCTGGAGCCGTCTCACCGCCGGTGGGATCGGCACAGGCCACGGCGATGGCCGCGAGCCGCGCGTGCGCCCCGTCGAGGTGCTCCGGCGTCAGGCCCAGGCTCCCGCTCTTGAGAGCGGCGAAGAGGTTCTCAAGCTCCGCGCACATCGCCTCGGCCTTCGCGAAGCCGACCGCGCGCGCGGCACCCTTGAGCGAGTGCGCCTCGCGGAAGACGGTCTCCACGAAGGGCGCGCGCGCATCCCCCTCGGCGGCCTCGAGCGTCACGAGACCGGCAGAGATGGCCTCGATGTGCTCGGCCGCCTCAGCCCGGAATGTCTCCCGCAGCTCCTCGAGGAAGCGGGCGCGCCGCTCATCCATGGCCGCTCCGGGGCCAGGCCATGCCGGTGAGGATCGTCAGCCCGTCCGTGGTCAGGCCTCCACGCGCTGCCGCTCGACCACATGGCGAAGCCGGTCGCCGGTGGAGGTGAGGCTCTGGGCGGACACCTCGAGCTGCCGGGTGCCGGCGACGTTCTGGGAGGTCGCCTGCCGGATGGAGGTCATCGCCATCGCGATCTGCTCCATGCCCACGAGCTGCTGGTCGGCCGAGGCCACGATCTGGGTGGCTGCGTCCGCGGCCTCGCCGATCGCGTCGGCCAGCCGCCGGATCGACTCGCCCGCCTCGCCGGCCTGGCGCACGCCGTCGGCCACCGTCTTGTTCCCCTGCTCGGTGGCCATGACGGCCGAGCTGGTCGCCTTCTGGACATCGGACAGGATGGACCGGACCTGGGTGGTCGCCTGTCGCGACTGGTCGGCCAGGCTCTTGACCTCCTGCGCGACCACGGCGAAGCCCTTGCCGTACTCCCCGGCCCGGGTCGCCTCGATGGCGGCGTTCACGGCCAGCATGTTGGACTGCTCGGCAAGGTCGTTGACCGTGGTGATGATCTCGCCGATGGACTGGCCGAGCTCCGAGAGGCGGACGATCGCGTCGGCGATGGCGCCCATCTGCCCGCGGATGCGGTCCATGCCCGCGACGGTCTCGATGGCGGCGGCGCGGCCGGACTCCCCGATGGCAGCGGTCTGCAGCGCGGACTCCTGGACGTCACGGGCGCGCTGCGCGGTGAGGTGCGCGGTCTGCTTGACCTCCTCGACGGTGGTCGAGGTCTCGGTGACCGATGCCGCCGTCTCGGCGGTCACGCCCGCCAGCTGCGAGACGGTGGCGAGGATCTCCGAGGACGCGGCGGCGAGGACGGAGACGCCCTCGGTCGTGTCGCGGTTCAGGTCGCGCAGGACGGCGGTCATGGTGTTGACGTTGGCCTGGAGCACCTCGAAGTCGCCGCTCAGCTCGCCGCTCAGGGCGGCCGGGATCTCGCCCCCGGCGATCCGCTCAAGGTGGCGGGCAACCACGGTCAGCGGCCCGGTGACGGCGTCGAGCGCCTGGTTCACACCGCGGACGATGTCCTCGTACACGCCCTGGAAGCGGCTCTCGTCGCCCCGGACGGACAGGCGCCCGCCGCTGGCGGCGGCAAGCAGGGTGGAGGCCTCCGAGGACATCGCGACGACGGTGTTCGCAAGATCGTCCATCGATGCCGCGAGCCGGCCGATCTCGTCCCTGCGATGGAGGTCCAGGCGGCCGCTCAGATCGCCCCTGCTCATCGCATCCGCCATGTCCGAGGCGCGGCGCAGCGGGACGGTCAGCAGGCGGTCCAGGACCCAGAGCAGTGCGAGCACCGCAAACACGGCCAGGATGGTCACCACCACGAAGAGGGCCAGGGCGTTGTTGACCTGCACGCGCGCCGCATCGACGGCCGCAGCGGCCTCGGCCTGCAGGCCGGTCACAACGGCGTCGAGGTCCGCACGCATCGCGTCCACGCGATTCACCTGGACGCCGTTCGCGAGCGCGACCGCTTCGGCGACGCTGCCGTCGTGGATCAAGGCGACCTCCTGGGCCAGCCCCTGCTTGTAGACGATGAACGTCTCCGAGACCCGCGCCAGGGCTGCCGCGTTCATGGTGTCACCGGCCGCCTGGAGGATCGCCTGGGCCGCGCCGATCCGCTCGGCGGCCTGGGCGGCTGTGGCGGTCAGGTCGGCCTCGATCGCGGGCCAGTCCGCCTTGTTGGTCGTGAGGGCCAGCTGGAGCACGTCGCCCCGGGCGTGGTTGAGTTGGGCCCGTGCCTGGAGGACGGCCGTCGACGGCGCGAGCCGCTGATCGACGATCGTGCGCTCGGTCGACTCCATGCCGAGGGCCGTGGTGGCCGCAAGGACCGAGACGAGCACCAGGAGCACGAGCAGTGTCGAGAACCCGAGCATCAGCTTGGAGCGGGTGCTCAGGTTCGATAGCCAGCCCACGTCAACCCTCCTCCGGCGTAGCCGGCATCTGTCGGGCGATCCGCCCGGTGCCAATCAGTGCTTCATCGGTCAGCAGGCGCTGACCGTCGAGAACGGCGAGCGAGTCGCCGGAGATGCCGAGAAAGAACCGCTGCTGCTGTCCCGTGAACGCCGGCAGGGAGGCGCCGGGCTCCGGCACCGGCACGCTCACGACGCCATCCACGCCGTGCACGCTCAGGCCGAACTCCATGCCGTCGCCGCGCAGGACGACGACGCGCTCGTCAGGCACCGGGCCCGTGGCGGGCAGGCCGAGGAGTGCCGCGAGATCCACGACCGCCACGATCCGGCCGCGCATCGCGATCACGCCGCGAACCAGGCGGGGCATGCACGGAATGTGGGTGAGCCCGGTGGCGCCGCAGATCTCGAGCACGTGGCGGGTCTCCACCGCGAACGCACTCCCGCCGAGGTGGAACACCAGCACCGCCATGCGCGCGACCTCGTCGGGTGGTGCGGGCCGCCTCGCCGCGATCCGGGCCCGCTGCTCCAGGATGCGGCGCGCGTCGGCCTCCGCCGAGACCTCGGCCGGGGTGGTGGTGGGGTGCTGCGTCGCGGCAGGCCGCTTCGCGTCACGCATGGAGCATCCTCGTGATCGCCTCCGCCAGGCGACCGGCCGTGATGCCGTCCGATTCCGGGACCACGTCAACCCGATCCATGGCCGAGAGTGCAACGAGGGCGCGCCCGAAGTGGCGCCGGGCCTCCGCGGGCCGGCCGCGCCGCCGTGCCAGGTCGCCCAGGCCACGGTGGGCGAGCACGAACCCGTCGTCGATCTCCAGCGTTCGCCGGAGGGCGGCCGCCTCCTCGTCGTGGTTGCCGAGATCCTGGTGGACGGTGGCCAGCAGGTAGGCTGCCCGGGAACAGGCGGGATCGAGGGTCAGGGCCTCCTCGCAGAGCGGGATCGCATCGGCGACATGGCCCTGGTCGGCCCTGGCCCGGGCACGCGCGAGGAGGTCGCCTGCGGCCTGCGCGGGCGAGATCACGGTTGAGATCGCCGCCACGGGTGCGGGCGCGTCCACGGTCGCCGCCAAGGGGGCCGGAGCAGGCCCGGGAGCGTCCACGATCGCCGCCAAGGCGGCCGGTGCGGGCGCTGGTGCGGGCGCGGTGATCGGCCGGGCCGGCGTCGCAACCGGGTGTGACCGATGGGCGCGGGTCGCGCGTCGGACGTGCGGGGCCGGGGACAGATGCCGGTCGCCCGCCGGCGTCTGACGCGTGGCATGTCCCGCCTTGCGGTAGAGCATCGCGTCGCCGGTCATCTCCAGCTCGAACCAGTCGCGGAGCTGGAGGCCGCCTTCTGCGGGACTCAGGACGAGCACCCCGTCATCCGCAAGCACGGAGTGGAACAGCGCGAAGACCTCGCGCTGGTGCTCCTGGGTCAGGTACATGACCACGTTGCGGCAGAAGATGACGTCCATCGCGCCGGTGTCCGTCCCGTCCGGGGGGAACGGGTCCGCTGCCAGGTTGTGCGTCGCGAACCGGACCAGCGCCCGCTCGCCGGCACCGATCTCCCAGGTTCGGCCTGCGTCGTGGATGAAGTGCCGGGGCTGGAGCCAGTCCGGCGTCCCCCGGAACGACCACGGCCCGTAGGTGCCCCGCCGCGCCTTCGCGATCGCGTGCTCGTTGACGTCGGTGCCCAGCACGGAGACCTTCCAGGTCCCCAGGTCCTCGACGGTGCGGATGCACGACATCGCGAGCGAGTAGGCCTCCTCGCCCGTGCAGCAGCCGGCGCTCCACAACCGCAGGGACCGGGTGGTGCCGGCCCGGGCGGCGAGCAGGCGCGGCAGCACCTCCTGCTCCAGCGCCTCGAAGGCGGCCGGCTCGCGCCGGAAGTAGGTCTCGCCGACGGTGAGCCGGTCGATCAGCACCTGGCGCTCGCGTGGCGCCAGATCCCCCGCGACGATGCGCCGTGCCAGGACAACCGGGCTGCCCAGCGCGAGCGTCGAGGCGGCCGCGCAGATCCCGCGCTCGAGATCCGGCCATCGCTCTGACGGGAAGTTGAGTCCGGTCCGCTGCGCGATCGCCCGTGAGCAGTCGCCCAGGAGCGCCTGGTCGAACGCGGCGGTGCTCATGCGTCCACGGACGGCACGTCGGTCGCGACCAGCGCGTCCTCCAGCGCAGCCTCCTCGTCAAGCGAGAGGAGCCGGCCCAGGTCGTGGATCAGGACCATGCCGGTCTCAAGCGTGAACGCCCCGTCCACGAGCCCG
>JBAXFC010000110.1:0-9201 GCA_037140135.1 Chloroflexota bacterium | reverse complement strand
GCTCCTCGCCCGCGAGCCGGTCCTCGCGCTCCTCGACGAGGTCCCCCCGGACGGCGGTCACGCGGGCGCGCGTCGCCTGTCGCTCGAGCGACGGGCGGTCTGCGCCGGATCCGGGGGCCGTGGGGGACGCCATGTCCGGCCGATCCTACCCGACGACCGGCGTCCGCTCGAGGAACAGGGCCGTGCCCACCGGGCGCAGGCAGTGCGTCATCGACATCGCCTGGAGATAGCCGCCGGAGTTGAGCAGCGCGACGACCTCGCCCTCCTCGACCTCGCCGAAGGGATAGTCCTCGGCGAACACGTCACCCGCCTCATTGATGTGGCCGGCGATCGTGACCAGCTGCGTCCGCGGGCGGAGCGGCTCACGGGCCGTCAGGATCTCCTTGGCGTACTTGTAGATGAAGTACGAGCAGTCCACGTTCCAGCCGATGTCGAGGCCCACGAACCGGGTGCCGCCGCGCTGCTCCACGGTGACGACCTCGCCGCACAGGAGGGCCGCGTTCTTCATCACGAAGTCCCCGGGCTCGAAGGCGGCCGTGACGCCGTAGGGGGCGAGATGGTGCCTGATCACCGCGGCGTAGGCGTCGAGGTCGACCGGGATCGCGCTGTCACGGGCGACGCCGCCGAGGCCGCCGCCGACGTTGACCTCGCGGACCTCGTGACCGGCGGCGAGGATCCGGTCGAGGAGGCGGGTCGCGTTGCGCAGAGCCGTCTCGAAGCCGTCGAGCTGGTCACCCAGCCAGCCGGAGCCCGCATGGAAGTGCATCGTGTCCACCGCGAGGCCGTGGCGGGCGACCGCCACCATCGCGTCGTCGAGGCGGTCCGCGGTGACGCCGAACTTGGTCGGCCGCTCGCCGGCGTACGAGAGCTGGTCCGTGTAGCCGGCGCCGGCTCCCGGGTTCACGCGGATGCCGATCGTCCGGCCCGGCGCACGACGGCCGAGGCGCTCGACCTGGCTGACGCCGTCGAGGTTGATCCTGATCGGGTGGGCGAGCAGCACGTCCAGGTCGCGATCCGACACGTTGGTGCCGGTGTGGCTGATCTCGGACGGCTCCCAGCCGTTGGCCAGGGCGTGGAGGACCTCGCCCGGCGAGCAGGCGTCGATCCCCACGCTGCCCGGGGCTCCCGGGGCGCCCATGCCGCGCAGGACGGCGAGCAGGCGCGGGTCCGGGTTGGACTTGAGCGCGAAGCGGGTGGTGTACGGCATGCCCGCCCGGGTCAGGGCGGCCTGGAGGGCGCGCATGTTCTCGACCGGTGCCGCCAGGTCGTAGATGAACAGCGGGGTGCCGTGCTCGCGCACGAGCGCCTCAACGTCCTGGCCGCAGATCACCAGGCGGCCGTCGATGGCGTCCAGGCCGGGCCGGCGCCACCAGGCGGGCGGCTCGCCAAGCGGCTGGGCGGTCGGGGCGGCGGCGCTGGTCACGAGGGGGTCTCCAGGGTGCGGGGTCGGGATCGAGGGCGCGAGGGCGCGGCGGGTCGCAGGGCGCGCCGGGTCGTCGAGGTGCCGCCTCGGGCGGTGTCGCGGGCGCCGTCCCCCGTGTTGACCTCGTCGCCGCCGCGGGCGGCATCGCGGGCGGCCAGGAGGGCGCGCCGGGTCGCCGGGTCGGCCATCGGGTCCGGGCCGTCCTCGACGGGCGTGCCCAGCGCCGCAAGCAGGCGCCCGGTGGCGGCGGTCACCTCGGCCACGGCGGCCCGGAACGCCTCCCCGTTGCGCGTGGATGGCTCGCGGTAGCCGGAGATCTTGCGCACGTACTGGAGGGCGGCGGCCTGCGCCTCCCCCGTCGTGGCGGGACCGGCGTCATCAGGGCGGCGGAGGCGGCGGATGCTGCGGCACATGCCGGGGAGGGTACTGCCCGACGGCGGGACGTGACGACGGGCGAGCAGCGAGCGGCGCCCCGGGGAGCGCGATGAGCCCGGTGAGCCCGGGGAGACCGGCGCCCGGGGCGGGACCGGGGTCCGGACGCGCCCCGCGGATCAGTCTCCGGCGGCCCACGCCGGCGCCCCGCGCAGCAGTGCCCGCTGCAGCACGAGGAAGACCGCCACCACCGGCACGGTCATCAGCAGTGCGTGGGCGGCCGTCAGGCCCCAGTTGGCGGAGTAGACGCCCGTCGTCGCCTCGGCCAGGACCATCGCCAGGGTCCCGTTCGTGTCCGTGTGGATGAACAGCCAGGCCAGGACGAACTCCGTGTAGCCCAGCAGGAACGCCACCAGGGCCGCGCGCTGGCCGGGGAACCGCATCCGGGCGAGGGCATCGGCCATCGACGCGACCAGCACCAGCGAGGCCAGGGCTGACGAGCCCGCCACCACGAGGCTGTTGCGGACGAGGCCCAGGAACGAGAGCTCGTCGTACGGCCGCGCGATCGGCTCGGCACTGCGGTGCAGCGTGGGCGCCACGGGAATCGGTTGGAAGCCGTCGGGGTGGCCGGCCGTCGAGCCGTCGGCGGCGAGCACGATCACGCCGCCGCCGCCAGGGTCCGCCGGGACCGGACCGGCCGATCGACATCCGGCGAGGCGACAGCCCGTGGCCGGCGCGCCCGGTGCGGCGCCGGCCACGTCCTCCGTCCTGGAGGTGGCGCTGTTCAGGCGGCCGGTTCGTCGGCCTCCGCGCCGCCCTCGCCCTTCTTCGCCGCGCGCTCGGCAGGGGATTCTATGGCCTCCCGCTCGGGCTCCTGGTGCGACGGCATCGTCGGCAGCAGCAGGCTCAGGAAGACACCCACCACCACGAAGCCGCTGGCCACAAAGCCCGCGAGCCGCGTGGCATCCACGAAGGCCGTCTCGATGGGCGTCACCATCTTGGGCAGCGACGCGAGGAAGGCCGGATCACGGAAGCAGGCGACCTGGTCCGCGGGCAGCGACCCGATCGCACCCATGAAATCGGCACCCCCGCCGGAGGACGGATCCTTGAGCGCGGGCAGGATCTGGCCGGCGGACTCGTCCACGAGGGTCGTGATGAGCTGCACGCACGCCGGCGTGACGTCCGGCAGCGCGGCCTTGATGTTGGCCGACGTGCCCGACACCAGGTTGACGAACAGGACGGTGCCCAGGATCGCGATGCCCATCGCGGAGCCGACCTGGCGCATGGTGGAGTTGGCGCCCGAGGCGAGGCCGGAGCGCTGGGCCGGGATGTCCGAGAGGACGATGCTCGTGAGCTGCGCGGTGGCGAGCCCCACGCCGATGCCATAGACGAACAGCGGGATCGCGAGCAGCAGGCCGCTCACACTGGTCGAGACCAGCAGCGACGTGCTGATGATGCCGACGGCCTCGAGGAACATGCCCAGGCTCACCGACCGGCGCGGCCCGAACTTGTGGGCGAGGCGCGCGGACATCGGGGCGGCGAAGAAGGAGCCCACCGCGAGGGCCAGGAACACGAGACCGGTCTCGAAGGCGCTGTAGCCGATGACGGCCTGGAGGAACAGCGGCAGCGCGAACAGCAGCCCGAACTCGCCGAGCGAGACGATGGTGCCCGCGAGGTTGCCGTACCGGAAGGCCGGGAACCGCCACAGGTCCACGTCGAACAGGAAGAACTTGCCGGCCCGCGAGCGGCGGCCCTCCACCAGCAGGAAGACCAGCAGCATCAGCACACCGCCGATCAGCGCGAACGGGATGATCGAGATGCCATCGAGCGGCCACGTGAAGCCGAACAGGGAGAGCGGGCGCTCGGGGGTCCACCAGCCGTAGCTGCGGCCCTCGATGAGACCGAAGACGAAGGCGCCGAGGCCGGCCGTGATGAGCACGAACCCGAGCGGGTCCAGGCCGGCCTTCGCGTGCTCGTCCTTGGAATCGCCGATGTAGCGCATCGTGCCCAGGATGGCGATGAGGCCGACCGGCACGTTGATGAAGAAGGCCCAGCGCCAGGAGAGGTAGGTGGTCAGCCAGCCGCCGAGCAGGGGCCCGACCGCGGCCATGCCGCCGATGGTGGCTCCCCAGACCGCGAACGCGATCGCGCGGTCGCGGCCGCGGAAGTTGGTGTTCAGGATGGACTGCGTGGCCGGGAGGATCATCGCGCCGCCGACGCCCTGGAGGACGCGGGCCGCGATCAGGAGCTCACCCGTGGGAGCGGCACCGGCGAGGACCGAGGCGGCACCGAAGACCACCAGGCCCGCGAGGTACAGCTTGCGCCGCCCCCACAGGTCCCCGATCCGGCCGAGGGTGATGAGCAGCGCCGCGAAGACCAGCGCGTAGACCGTGTTGATCCACTCCGCGGTCGTCGAGTCGAGCTTGAGGTCCTTGATGATCGAGGGGACGGCGACGTTCACGATCGTCGCGTCCACGATGATCATCGCCACGCCGACGCTCAGCATCGCCAGGCCCAGCCAGCGGCCGCGGCCCGACTCGTGCATCGCGCCCTCGCTGGCGCTCATTCCCTGTTCCACGCGTGGTTGCTCCCCTCATCGGTGCTCGGAATCGACGGTCGGCGCGTGACGGCGCCGTCCCCAGTTCGCGCGGGCAGGCGCGATGGATGGCGCGAGTGTGGCACGGGTCGAGGCGAATTGCCCAGATTCGGCGCATGCGGGTGCGGGTGCCCTCCCGGGGTGGCGGGCTCGCCGCCCGAGCAGGGCCCGTGCGACGGCGGGCGGCAGTATCCTCGCCGCCATGGACCGCTGGCAGACGATCATCGAACCCTTCCGCATCCACGCCGTCGAGCCCGTCCGGCTCACCACGGAGGCAGAGCGCGAGGCCGCCCTCGAGAGAGCGGGCTGGAACCTCTTCAGCCTCCACGCGGACGATGTGCTCATCGATCTCCTGACCGACTCGGGGACCGGCGCCATGAGCCGGGACCAGTGGGCGGCCATCCAGCGCGGCGACGAGAGCTACGCGGGCAGCCCGTCCTGGTTCGTGTTCCTCGAGGCCGTTCAGGAGCTGTTCCCGTTCAAGCACGTCATCCCCACCCACCAGGGGCGCGCCGCGGAGAAGATCCTCTACACGGCCGTGGGCGGCCCCGGGAAGATCATCCCCAACAACACCCACTTCGACACCACGCGCGCCAACGTGGAGTTCACGGGCGCCGAGGCGCGCGACCTCGTCATCGCCGAGGGCCGCCAGCCGGCACTGATCCACCCCTTCAAGGGGAACATGGACACGATCGCGCTCGACGCGCTGCTCGCCGCCGAGGGGGACCGGATCCCCGTCGTCGTCGTGACGATCACCAACAACTCGGGTGGCGGCCAGCCGGTCAGCCTCGAGAACCTCAAGGCCATCCGCGCCGCCTGCGACAAGTACGGCAAGCCGATGTTCCTCGACGGCTGCCGGTTCGCCGAGAACGCCTGGTTCATCAAGACCCGCGAGCCGGGGCAGGCGGACCGGCCCGTGAAGGAGATCATCCAGGAGATCGGCGCCCTCGTGGACGGCATGACGATGTCGGCCAAGAAGGACGGCATGGCCAACATCGGCGGCTGGCTGGCCATGAACGACGACGCCCTCGCCGAGCAGTGCCGCAACCTGCTGATCCTGACCGAAGGCTTCCCGACCTACGGCGGGCTCGCCGGCCGCGATCTCGAGGCCATTGCCCAGGGCCTCAAGGAGGTCGTGAGCGAGGACTACCTGCGCTACCGCATCGAGTCCACCGCGTACCTCGGCGACGCGCTGGTCGCGGCCGGCATCCCATGCGTCATGCCGTTCGGCGGGCACGCGGTGTACCTCGACGCGCGCGCGCTCCTGCCGCACATCCCGCCGCTCGAGTACCCGGGCCAGGCGCTCGCGGTGGAGCTCTACCGGGCCGGCGGCATCCGCGGCTGCGAGATCGGCACGATCATGTTCGGCATGCACCCGGACGGGACCGAGACCGCGGGCCCGATGGATCTCGTCAGGCTCGCGATCCCGCGCCGGACGTACACCCAGAGCCACATCGACTACGTGATCGAGGTGGCGGCCGACGTGGCCAGGCGCTCGGCGGACCTCCGCGGCTACCGGATCGTGAAGCAGCCCAAGCAGCTGCGCCACTTCACGGCCACCTTCGCCCCGCTCGCATGAGCCGGGAGCGGGTCCTGGTCATCGACGGGCCCAATCTCAACATGGTGGGGACCCGCGAGCCGTCCATCTACGGGACGGACACGCTCGAGGACATCCACGAGCGGGTCCGCGTGCGCGCCGCCGAGCTCGAGGTGGTCGTGGACTTCTACCAGTCCAACCACGAGGGCCGGATCATCGACCGGATCCAGGTGATGGATTTTGACGGCCTGCTGGTGAACGCCGGCGGGCTGACCCACACCAGCGTCTCGCTGCGCGACGCGCTGCTCGCGGCGCACCGGCCGTTCATCGAGGTGCACCTCTCGGACCCATCGAAGCGGGAGCCCTTCCGCTCGGTCAACTTCCTCCACGACATCGCCACCGGCAGCGTCGTGGGGATGGGACCGGCGGGATACACGGTGGCGCTCGAGGGCCTGGTCGCGCATCTCCGGGGCGTGAGCACCTAGCCGGACGGACGGGCGCGCAGGCTCCGCCCCCCACCGTCCTGCCGATCACCCAGCGAGCCATGGAGCCCGGACGGCCGGGCGCAGGAAGGATGGACACGATGCACGTCGGACTTGTCGGCCTCGGCCGGATGGGCGCGAACATGGCCCGCCGCTGGCGGCGTGACGGCCACACGGTGGTCGGCTACGCCCGGACGGCGGCCACGGTCGAGGGCCTCGTGGCGGACGGGGCGATCGACGCCGGCGCCACGTCCCTCAAGGATCTCGTCGCCCAGCTGCCGGCGCCGCGCGTGCTGTGGGTGATGGTCCCGGCGGCGTCCGTGGACGCCACGCTCAACGAGCTCACGGCGCTCCTCTCGCCCGGCGACACCATCATCGACGGCGGCAACTCCTGGTACCGCGATGACATCCGCCGCTCCGAGGAGCTGGCCCCGGCAGGGATCCGCTACCTCGACTGCGGGACCAGCGGCGGCACCTGGGGCCTCGAGCGTGGCTACTGCCTGATGATCGGCGGACCCGACGACGCGGTCGCCGAGCTCGACCCGATCTTCCGCTCGCTGGCGCCCGGTGTGGCGACCGCGCCCCGGACGCCGGGCCGCGAGGGCACCCCGACCACGGCCGAGGAGGGCTACCTCCACTGCGGCCCGGCCGGCGCCGGCCACTTCGTCAAGATGGTCCACAACGGGATCGAGTACGGGATCATGGCCGCCTACGCGGAGGGCATGAACCTGCTCCACCACGCGGGCGTCGGACGGGTCGGCCGGGCGGTCAACGCCGAGACGAGCCCGCTGCGCGATCCCGCCGCCTACCAGTACGACCTGGATCTCGGCGAGATCAGCGAGCTCTGGCGCCGCGGCAGCGTGATCGCCTCCTGGCTGCTGGACCTCACCGCGCAGGCGATGCTCCCGGACCCGGACCTCGCGGGCTTCGGCGGCGTGATCGCCGACTCCGGCGAGGGCCGCTGGACCAGCATGGCCGCCATCGACACCTCCACGCCGACGCCCGTCCTCACCACAGCCCTCTACTCGCGGTTCACGTCGCGCGGCGAGGAGGACTTCGGCAACAAGGTCCTGTCCGCAATGCGCTTCGGGTTTGGTGGCCACGTGGAGCTCAAGAAGGGCGAGGGCTGATCCCGGTGACCCCCCCGCTCGCGATCCGCAACGAGGGGGCCTTCGACCTGCTCTCGCTGGGCGGCCTGGTCATGCGCCTCGACAGCGGCGTGGTGCCGTTCCGCAAGGCGCACGACCTCGCGGTCCACGTCTCGGGCGCCGAGTACAACGTCGCCGCGAACCTCTCGGACGCCTTCGGCCTGCGGACCGCCGTCGCCTCGGCGATGGTGGACTACCCCGTCGGCGATCTTGTCACCGAGCGGGTGCGCGCCGCGGGCGTGACCCCGTTCTTCAAGCGCTTCACCCACGACGGGGTCACCGGCCCCAACATCGCAACGGTCTACTCGGACCGAGGCTTCGGGGTCCGGGCGCCGGTCGTGTTCTACAACCGCTCCAACGAGGCAGCCGCGCAGCTGCGGGCCGGCGACTTCGACTGGGACGCGATCTTCGGCCAGGGCGTCCGGTGGTTCCACTCCGGCGGCCTGTTCGCGGCGCTCTCGGAGGCCACCCTCGAGGTCCTGCTCGAGGCGATGCAGGCGGCCCGCCGTCACGGCACGGTCGTGTCCTTCGACCTCAACTTCCGGGCCAAGCTCTGGAAGCGCCTGGGCGGCGTGGAGCAGGCGCAGGCGATCACCCGCCGACTCGTCGAGGAGGTGGATGTCCTGGTGGGGAACGAGGAGGACATGCAGCTCTCCCTGGGCATCCCGGGTCCCGAGACAACCCGGACGAACGCGCTCGATCCGGCCGCGTTCATCGGCATGATCGGCAGGGTCTCGGAGCAGTTCCCGCGGATCAGCGTGATCGCGACCACGCTGCGCGAGGTCCACTCCGCAGCCCGCCACGGCTGGAGCGCCATCGCGTCCGTAGACGGCGAGATCGTCGGCGCGCCGACCCTGCAGCTCGACGTCGTTGACCGCGTGGGCGGTGGCGACGGTTTCGCGTCGGGCCTCTTCTACGGGCTGCTCACCGGCCAGACGGCCGAGCAGGCGGTCCGCCTCGGCTGGGCGCACGGCGCGTTGCTGGCGACGTACCCGGGCGACACCTCGATGGCGACGCTGTCCGAGATCACGGCGCTCGCGGCAGGCGGATCGTCCCGCATCCAGCGCTGACCTGCGTCGCCGGCCCGCCGGATCACCGCCCGGGTCCGCGGGCGGTTCTACGCCTTGAGGGTGATCGTTCCGGCGGCGTGGTCGATCACGATCGGAAGCTGCGTGAGGGGGGTGTTGGTGGGGCCGCCGAGGACCGCGCCGTTGCTGGTGGGGTCGAAGGCGGCACCGTGGCACGGGCAGAGCATGATCCCGTCCTGGGCGTCCCAGCCCACGCGGCACCCCTCGTGGGTGCACACGGCGTCGTAGCAGACGTACTTGCCGTCGGGCAGCTTGATGATCAGGGCGGGGTCGCCGGCCGGCAGCGATGAGGGCGCGTCCACGGGGACCCGGATCCGGATCGCGCCCTTCTTGTCCACCGAGGCGATCGAGGCGACCGTCAGGCCGCTCGCCTTGAACGGGGTGGCGGAGGGCTGGGCGGTGGGGTCGTCGGACGGGTTCTCGGGCGACTCCTCGGGCTGGGCGTCGGTGGGCTGGGCGGACGCGGGTGCATCGGTTGCCCCGGATCCGGCGCCGCCGTCGGTCGGGGAGGCGCCACTCCCGTCGCCGGTGCCGTCACCGGCGGCGGTCTGGGAG
>JBAXFC010000109.1:0-9209 GCA_037140135.1 Chloroflexota bacterium | reverse complement strand
GCAATGAGCACGGCGGTTGCGCTCAACAGGGAAAGTCGTCCACGCAGGGACATATGCTCCTCCTCGCATCGGTCACCCCCGGTACATCTGGGCGCGCCGACGGCGGCATTATGCACGCCCGAGGGGTATCCGCGGGCAAGGGCCTGACGGCCTATGACACCGGAAGCCACCGGATCCCCCGTGGGAAGGCATGAAGATCGCTCCGCCGACGGTCCTACTCTGCGGAACCGTGACCGCCAATGCTCCCCGCGGCGCGGTCCGGACGGTACGGCGCGAGGTCGCCTGCCTCGCCACCCGTGAGCTCTTCGGTGACCAATCCGGCGAGCCGGGCGGCCAGCGTGATGCCACTGTGGGTCACCACGTGGTACAGGTTGCCGATGGCCGGGTCGAAGCCGACGAGCGGATAGCCGTCCCGCGGCACGGCCCGCACGCCGAGTCGGACGTCCTCCACCCGGGCCCCGGCCAGCGCCGGCAGCACCGCGGCGGCCTGGTCCATCGCCTCGCGGACGCGCGGATCCTCGGGCGCGAGGGGCGCGCCCTCCCTGGCCATGCTGTCGAGCGGCTCCCACTGGACCAGCACGCGGCCGCCGCCGTCGGGCCGGAGGTGGATCCCGGGCCCGTAGAGGACCCGGCGGAGCCTGGCCGGAACGGGCTCGCTCACGAGCAGCAGGCCCGGCGTGCGCTCCACGGGCAGCGTCGTGCCGGCGATGCGGGCGAATGCGGCGCCGTCGGGACCGGTGGCGTTGACGACGACATCGGCCTCGAGGGAGGTGCCGTCGGCAAGGTCGAGGCGGTCGATCATGCCGTTGGAGGTGGCGATGGCCGTCACCTCGCCCCTGACGAGCCGCGCAGCGTGGCGCTCGCGGGCGGCGGAGAGCGCGGCGTGGGCCATGGCGACGGCGTCCATCCAGCCGGAACGGTGGACCAGGTACACGGCGCCGACCGTCGCCGGGTCGATGGCGATATCCGGCTCCAGGTCCCTCGCCGCCTCCTCGGGCGTGCAGCGGTCCACGCGTGCCCCCCAGGCGGTCAGCTGGCGGACCACCTGCTCGAGGCCCGTGCGGCGGGCACCGTCGGCGGTCTCGGCCCAGTGGAGGGAGCCCGTGATGTGGATCCAGTCGCCGTCCAGCTCGTCGGCGAGTGCCTCGTGGTCGCGGATGCCCAGCATGTTGAGGCGGTGGTAGTCGCGCGGCGCCTTGTCCACGCCGTTGAGCCAGCCGAAGGTCGCGCCGCTCGCGCCGGCCCCGGTCCGCTTGCGCTCCACGACCGTCACGGCGGCGCCGGCCTGGGCGAGACGGTACGCGAGGACCGATCCGACGGCGCCAGCGCCGATGATCGCCACGCGCGCGTCGCGCAGGTAGTCCGACGTGGTCATGCCTCGTCCTCCAGAGCGGGATCGACTGGATGGACGGCGGTTGGCTGGGAGGCCAGCAGCGCCCGGAAGCCGTCCGCATCGAGCACCGGCACGCCCAGCTCCGCCGCCTTGGCGAGCTTGGAGCCGGCACCGGGTCCGGCCACCACGTAGTCCGTCTTCTTGGACACCGAGCCTGCAGGCTTGCCGCCCGCAGCCCGGACCGCGTCCTCGGCCTCCTCGCGGCTGAAGCCCTCGATCGTCCCGGTGACCACGACCGTCTTGCCGGCAAGCGGACCGGCCACGCTCTCGTCCACGTCGCGCACGACCGGCCGCTCCGGCACGACCCCGGCGTCCACGAGCTCTCGGAGGACGTCAGCCGTCGCCGGATCCTCGAACCAGCCGTGCATCGCCGCGGACACCGTCGGCCCGATGCCACTGACCTCGCGGATCGTGTCCGGCTCCTCGATCGCGAGCCGCCGAAGCTCCGCCGCCGCAGCCGCGAACCAGGGGTCCGGGACGGCGTCGGGGGCCGGCGGCGGGAACGAATCCGGCCGGATCCGGGTTGCCAGCCAGCGCGCCAGGTCCACCGCGGTGGACTCCCCCACCTGCGGGATGCCGAGGCTGTTGAGCACCTTGGCGAGCGGCCGGCTGGTGCGGGCCTTCTCGATCGCCGCCGCCAGGTTCTCGGCGCTCTTGCGGCCGAACCGCTCAAGGCCCTCGAGCTGCTCCACCGTCAGCGCGAAGACGTCCGCGCGCCGGTGGACCATGCCTCGCTCGAGCAGCTGGGTGAGGACCGCCCAGCCGGCGCCCTCGATGTCCATGCCGCCTCGCCCGACGAAGTGCTGGTACGCCTGCGCCAGGCGGGCCGGGCAGGCGGTGTTGGGGCAGTAGTGACGGACGGCGCCCTCGTCCTGGACGACGGCCGTGCCGCAGACCGGGCAGTCGGCCGGGACCACGTATTCGCGGGCATCGGCGGGGCGCTTGTCCAGGATCGGCCGGACCACCTCGGGGATCACGTCGCCCGCCTTCTGGAGCACGATCGTGTCGCCGATGCGGATGTCCTTGCGCCGGACCTCGTCGAGGTTGTGGAGGGTGGCGCGGGCCACCGTCGATCCCGCGACCTTGGCCGGCCGCAGGTGCGCGACGGGGGTCAGTGTCCCGGTCCGGCCCACGTACGGGACGATGTCCTCGACCAGGGTCTCCACCTGCTCGGGCGGGAACTTGTAGGCGATCGCCCAGCGGGGCGCGCGGCTGACCATCCCGAGCTTCGCCTGCTGGTCGAAGCGGTCCACCTTGACCACGACGCCATCCGTCTCGTAGGGAAGGTCGTGGCGGGCGTCGCGCCAGCGCTCGAGGAAGGCGATGACGCCCTCGATGTCGAGCCCGGTCTGGCGGTCCGGGTTGACCGGGAAGCCGAGGGCGTCGAGGCGGTCGAGGGCGGCGGACTGGCTGTCCACGCTGGGCGTCCCGGGGGCGTCGGCAGGGGCCGGCTCGTCGAACAGGCCCACCTGGACCGGCGCCGCGTCCTCGAGCAGCTGGTAGACCCAGGTCGCGAGCTGGCGGCTGGCGGTGACGGCCTCGTCCTTCTGGCGCAGCGAGCCCGCACCGGAGTTCCGGGGGTTCGCGTACAGGGCGAGCCCCTGCTCCCCGCGCTCCGCATTGATCCGCGCGAACTCGGCCTTGGGCATGTAGACCTCGCCGCGCGCCTCGAGCGTGGCGGGCTCTGCGAGGCGGTCCGGGACCTGGCGGATCGTGCGCAGGTTGGCCGTGACGTCCTCGCCCGTGGTGCCGTCGCCGCGGGTGGCGCCCTGGACGAAGCGGCCCTTCTCGTAGCGGTAGGCGACCGCGAGGCCGTCGATCTTGAGCTCCGCGACGTATTGGAGTTCGGGCGCCGGATCCGGGGCCGCCGGGAAGCCGAGGCCCTTGCGGACGCGGACGTCGAAGGCGCGCAGCTCGTCGGGGCTGAAGGCGTTGGAGAGCGAGAGCATCGGCCGCTCGTGGCGGACCTCGGTGAAACGGCCCCCTGCCGGGGCGCCGCCGACGCGCTGCGTGGGCGACTGCGGCGTCACGAGGCCCGGGTAGGCGGTCTCGAGGGCCACGAGGCGGCGGAACTGCTGGTCGTACTCGGCGTCGGAGAGCTCCGGCGCGTCGTCCTCGTAGTAGAGGCGGTTGGCGCGGACGATCTGCGCAGCGAGGTCCGCGTGGCACGCGGCGGCCTCGTCCGGGGTGAGGGTGGCTGCCTCCGCGACCAGCGCGGGATCGACGGGAAGGGTCTCGCTCATCGTTGCCGAGTCTACGCGGCAGGCGTGCCAACTGTCCGTCACCAGGGTCCCGCAACCTGCAAGACTGTCCTCGGACTCGCAGATCCGCCCACTTGCACCCGTGAGGATCCACCGTGCCCGATGATCCGCGCGCCGGCCAGGTCCCGAAACTCGACCCTGCCGCCGTTCGCGCCTTCGCCGCTGCCTTCGACGGCGAGGTCCTGGATCCCGGCACGCCCGGGTACGAGGCAGCCGCGGTCGTCCACCAGCAGCGTGCCACTGCGGCGCCCCGCCTGATCGTTCGGCCGGCCCGAGCTGCCGCGGTGGCCGATGCGATCGCGTTCGCGCGTGCGCACGGCCTCGAGATCGCCGTCCGCGCCGGGGGGCACAGCGCGGCCGGCCACGGCACGGGCGACGGCGTGCTCGTGATCGACATGCGGGGAATGGCCGCCGTCAGGGTGGATCCCGAGGCGCGACGCGCCAGGGCGGAAGGCGGCACGCTTGCGGGCGCCCTGGTCCGGGCCGCCGGGGAGCACGGCATGACCGTCGCGCTCGGCGACAACGCCACCGTGGGGATCGCCGGGATCACGCTCGGCGGCGGCGTCGGCTACCTGTCACGGGCCCACGGCCTCACCATCGACAGCCTGCTGGCCGTGGAGCTCGTGACCGCCGACGGGCGCGTCGTCACCGCGTCGGCCACCTCGGAGCCGGAGCTCTTCTGGGCCCTCCGGGGCGGCGGGGGCAACTTCGGCGTCGTCACGGCACTCGAGTACCGGATGATCCCGGCCGGCATGGTGTACGGCGGCGCCCTGGTGCTGCCCGCCACCCGCGACGTGCTGGTGTCGGTGGCGCGCCTCGCCGACAACGCCCCGCGGGAGCTGGGCGTGCTCGTGAACGTGATGCCGGCGCCGCCGGCGCCGTTCGTGCCGGCCGAAGCCATCGGCAAGCCTGCGGTCATGGTCGTGGGGGTCTACAACGGCGACGCTGCTGCCGGGGCCGCCGCGTGGGCGCCGTTCCGTGCGCTCGCCACCCCGATCGCCGATACCGTCGGGCCGCTTCCCTACCCCGCCATCTACCGGTTCTCCGAGGCGGCCTCGAGACCGATGACCACCGCCGACCGGTCCACGTTCGTGGACGTGCTCGATGACGACGTGGCCGGGTTCCTGCTCGATGCGTTCGCCCTCTCGCCCGGCGTGCAGACGATCATCCAGCTGCGGGTCCTCGGCGGCGCCGTCGCCGACACGCCGGCCGATGCCACCGCGTACGGGCACCGCGACGCGCGCCTGCTCGTGGTCGCCATCGCTGCGGCAGCAACTCCCGATGGTGCGGCCGCCGTGATCGCCTGGGCCGATGCAGTGCTCGCCGGCCTCCAGCCTCGCGGCACTGGGGTCTACGTGAGCTTCCTCGAGGACGAGGGCGACGCCCGGATCCGTGCGGCCTACCCCGCCGACACGCTCTCCCGGCTGTCCCGGGTCAAGGCCGCGTGGGATCCGGACAACGTGTTCCACCACAACCAGAACATCGCCCCGTCCGTTTCCGGGATTGGCGTAGGCTGACGGTCATGGACAAGACGACGCTGCTCTCCGCCATGCGCGACACCCACGCCGCCTTCGCCGCAGCCGTCGCGGCGCTCGACGGGAAGGCCCTCGCCGGCGACGCGCCCGGCATGGACGGCTGGACCCGCAAGGACGTCATCGCCCACGTGGAGTGGTGGAACCGTCACTCGGTCGAGGTGATCCTGGGCTCCCGTTCCAGCGTGGACCCCTATCCGGGCGGCGAGGAGCCGTGGGACGCGGATGCATGGAACGCGCGGATCGTCGCCGAGCATCGCCATCGCAGCGCTGCCGACGTCATCCGCGGCGAGGCCGACTCCTTCGCGGACCTGGTCGCCGCCGTCGAGACCGCCACCGGGCAGGAGCTCTTCACCCCCGATCCGCACCCCTGGCTCGATGGGACGGTGGCCGAGACGGTGATCGAGGACTCCTCGAACCACTACCCGGAACACGTACCGCACCTCGCGTGAGCGACCTGCGGCTGCACGAGGCTGCTGCGGCCGGCGATGTCGGCGCCATCGAGCGCCTGGTTGTCGATGGCCTGCCGATCGACGCACGCGACGACAACGGGCGCACCCCGATCCTGTGCGCGGTGATGGCGCGGCAGTCGGCGGCGGTGCGCTGCCTCATCGACGCCGGCGCCGACGTGGACATCCGCGACGACAACCTCGCCAACCCGTTCCTCTACGCCGGCGCCGAGGGCCTCCTCGACATCCTGCGGCTGGTCAACGAGGCGGGCGCGGACCCGGCGATCACGAACCGGTACGGCGGGGTCGCCCTGATCCCGGCCTGTGAGCGCGGCCACGTCGATACCGTCCGCTACCTGCTCGAGGAGAGCGACGTTGACGTGGACCACGTCAACAACCTCGGCTGGACGGGGTTGCTCGAGGCCGTGATCCTCGCCGATGGCGGGCCGGCCCACCAGGAGATCATCCGGCTCCTCCTCGCGCACGGCGCCGACCCCTCGATCGCGGACCGCGACGGGGTCACGGCGCTCCAGCACGCGAGGGCGAAGGGCCAGCGCGAGGTGGCGGCGATCCTCGAGGCCGGTGCCGGGAGCTGAGTCTCCCTGGGGCTGGGGCTGGGGCTGGCCCCGCAGACGCTGTCCCGCTCACCTGGCGAGTGGCCTGGCGCTCCTGGGGCCGCGGGACCGCCATCTTGTGCGCTGGCGGACAGGAGCCAGCGCTCCGAGCGCCGGTTCACGCTCCTGGCGAAGGTGCGGAGGCTTGGCCACCTCTGAAGCGCCGCCCGGGCGCGACGCTCGCCGCGCGAGGCGATGTGCGTGCGAATGAGATCGCGCCAGCAGGAGCGTGGCATTCCGTCGGTTCGGGCGGTCCGGCGTATTGGCCACGCTCGGACACCCGCCATCTCATGCGCTCGCGAATAGACGCGGCAGTGGGCCGGCGTTCTAGCCCAGCAGCTCCAGGTTCGCGAGGCTGGCCAGCATCGTCTTGCGGCCCACCTGCGGGTCCCTGAAGGCCACCTGGACCTCCTCGTCGTCGCGAGTGAGCTTGGCGGTGATGACGATGCCGTCGCCCCAGCGGGCGTGGCGGACCCGGTCACCGTCCCGGTAGCGGCGCTCGCCCGGCACGATCGGCCGCGCGGGCACCACGCCCCTCTCGCGCGGGCCAAGGCCGGCCCGGATCGAGGGCGCTCCGTCGTCGGCCGGTGAAGCGTCATCGTCCCAGGCGGGGATCCCGGCCCCGCCGCCATCGCGGGTTCCGCCGCCCAGCTTCCCCAGGGAGCCCGACGGGGCGCCACCCGCGAACGCGTCCCGCTTGGCGGCAAGGTCCCGCGTCGGCCGGAATGGCGTTCCAGCCACCGGCGCCCCCGGCACCCCGCTCCCCTGCCGGTACGCGCCGCCGCCGGCCCGGATCCCGGCCCCGAGCCGCGTGCCACGCTCCCGGAAGACCATGTCCGGGTCGAGGTCCATGTCCCCGGCGCCGCCGCCCAGGCGCGGGCCGGACATCAGCTCCGGCGGGATCTCCAGCAGGAACCGCGACGGAACGCCCATCCCGCCACCGCCCCACGTCTGGCGCCGCCAGGCGTGGGAGAGGAACAGCCGGCGCTTGGCCCGCGTGATGCCCACGTACGCCAGCCGCCGCTCCTCTTCGAGCTCCCGCTCGTCATCGAGTGCCCGGTTGTGCGGGAAGAGTCCCTCCTCGAGGCCGGGGATGAAGACGACCGGGAACTCGAGGCCCTTGGCGGCATGGAGCGTGATCAGCGTCACCGCGTCCTTCTCGCCCTCGTAGGCGTCCTGGTCCGCCACCAGGGCCGTCTCCTCGAGCAGCCGGTCCAGGGCGTCCTCCGGCAAGAGGTCGTCGTAGCGCGTGGTCACCGCACGCAGCTCGAGCAGGTTCGCCCAGCGCTCCTCACCGTCCTCGGAGCCATCGGCGAGCATTGCGCGGTACCCGGACTGCTCCAGCGTCTCGTCGAGCAGCTCCGGCAGCGCCAGCACCCCGACACGGCGCCGGAGCCGCGCGATCAGCGCCCCGAACTCGCCGATCACCGTCCGCGTGCGTGTCGCGAGCCCTTCGACCTCGCCGCGTCCGGCCGCCTCGAGCGAGGCGAAGAACGATCCCTCGTGGGCGTCCGCGTACCGGCGCAATGCCTGCACGCTCTTGTCACCCACGCCGCGCGCCGGCACGTTGATCACCCGCTCGTAGCTGACCGAGTCCGTGTCCGAGCGCAGGATCCGCAGGTACGCCAGCGCGTCCTTGACCTCGCGCCGCTGGTAGAACCGCGTCCCGCCAACGAGCTGGTACCGGATCCCGTACCGCAGGAACGACTCCTCGATGGCGCGTGACTGGGCGTTCATCCGGTACATCACGGCCACGTCCTTGGGCCGGAACCGGGTGGCCTCGTCGTCGTCGGCGCGGCGGGTCAGCCACGCGTTGCGTCCCGTCGCCCCCACCAGTCCCTCGATCTGGCGGGCGATCCACTCGGCCTCCTCCTCCTCGTTGAACGCCTCGAAGCGCTGGATCGGGACGCCACCCTGGTTCTCGGTCCAGAGCTTCTTGTCGGTGCGGCGCTCGTTGCGTGACACCACCGCGTGGGCGGCATCGAGGATGACCTTGGTGGAGCGGTAGTTCTGCTCGAGCTTGACCACCGTGGCGTCGGGGTAGTCGGACTCGAAGTCGAGGATGTTCGCGATGTTGGCGCCGCGCCAGCCGTAGATCGACTGGTCGTCGTCCCCCACGACGCACAGGTTGCGGTGGCCGGCGGCGAGCGCCTTGATCCACAGGTACTGCGGCCGGTTCGTGTCCTGGTACTCGTCCACGTGGAGGTAGCGCCAGCGGGCCTGGTACTTGGCGAGGACCTCGGGCGAGGACTGGAACAGCTCCACCGCCTTGAGCAGGATGTCGTCGAAGTCGAGCGCGCCGGCCGCGGTGAGGCGCTCGCGGTAGCGCTTGGCGAGGCGGGCGATCACGCGTTCCTTGTGGTTGACCGCGTTCTCGGCCAGGAACACGTCGTCGAGCATCTCGTTCTTGGCCCGGCTGATGGCCCCCAGCACGGCCGCGGGGCGGAACTCGCCGGTCGCCGGCAGGTCCTCCTCGGACAGGATGCGCTTCATCAGCTGCTGCTGGTCATCGGTGTCGTAGATCACGTAGTTGCGGGCGAGGCCGATGGCGTCGCCGTCCCGGCGGAGCACCCGCGCGCAGAGCGAGTGGAACGTGCCCGCCTCGACGTCCTTGCCGTTGTCGCCCACGAGGGCCGTGATCCGCTCCCGCAGCTCACCCGCCGCGCGGTTGGTGAAGGTGACGGCCAGGATCCGCCGCGGCTGGACGCCCTTGGCGCCGATCAGGTACGCGATCCGGTGGGCGACGACGCGGGTCTTGCCAGAGCCTGCGCCGGCGAGGATCAGCAGCGGGCCGTCGGTGGTGGTGACCGCGACCGCCTGCGGCGGGTTGAGCCGGGCGACGATCTCCTCGCCGCGGGCCGTGCGCCGGGCCTGGATCGCCGCGGCGGCCTCCTCGGCCGAGATCACCGGACCCGTGGGCAGGCCGGCGTCGGACGGGGCGTCACGGAGCCAGTCAGGCT